>DATEHD010000408.1:0-2390 GCA_035279765.1 Candidatus Krumholzibacteriia bacterium
AATGGAATGCTGGCGTCGTATGTCTACGTCGACATCGCCGGCCGCGACGTCGGCGGTTATGTCAACGACGCCAAGAAAGTCGTCGCGGATCGCGTGCATTTGCCCAACGGCTACTCACTCGCGTGGAGCGGCCAGTACGAAAACATGCTGCGCGTGCGCGAGCGGTTGAAGCTGGTCATACCGCTCACGCTGCTCCTCATCTTTCTGTTGCTCTACGCCAACACACGCAGCGCGTTCAAAGCGAGCATCGTGATGCTCGCCGTGCCGTTCAGCCTGGTGGGCGCGGTATGGCTGCTATGGCTGCTCCACTACAATATTTCGATCGCGGTGTGGGTGGGGATGATCGCGCTCGCGGGGCTGGATGCGGAGACGGGCGTATTCATGCTGCTCTTTCTCGATCTCTCGCACGACGAATACAAGCGTGCAGGGCGGCTTCGCGATGAGGGCGAGTTGAAAGAAGCGATCGTACACGGTGCCGTCAAACGCATCCGGCCCAAGATGATGACGGTGATGGCGGCCGCGATGGGTCTCATGCCCATCATGTGGAGCATGGGCACGGGCGCCGACATGATGAAACGTGTCGCCGCGCCGATGGTGGGCGGACTCGCGACGAGTTTCCTGATGGAATTGCTGGTGTACCCCGCAATCTATCTGATCTGGCGTCGCCGAGAATTGCGCCCGGCTCGGCGCGCCGGCCTCGTGATGGAAGGGAACCCTTGATGGACAGCAAGGATCGTATTTACACATGCCCGATGCACCCGGAGATCCGGATGTCCGCTCCCGGATCCTGCCCGAAGTGCGGGATGGCGCTCGAGCCAGTCGTCGCGATGGGCGCGCAGAAAACGAAGTGGGTCTGTCCGATGCATCCCCAGATCGTGAGAGATGCGCCGGGTACCTGTCCCATTTGTGGCATGGCGCTCGAACCACAGACCGTCGGAGCACCCGGTTCGGGGGAAGACGAAAATCCCGAACTGCGCGACATGTCCCGCCGCTTCTGGTTTTCGGTCGGTCTCACTGTCCCCGTGGTTTTTATCGCCATGATTCACTACTCGCAGAGTTTGGCGATGCTCGAGCTTGGGCTCGCGACTCCCGTTTGCGTGTGGGCGGCCTGGCCGTTCCATGTGCGGGCGGTCCAGTCGGTGAAGAATCGGAGCCTCAACATGTTCACGCTAATCGGGCTCGGCGTGGCCGCGGCATTTGGCTACAGCGTGGTCGCCGCGCTGTTGCCGCAAGTGTTCCCCTCCTCCTTTCGCAACGAATCCGGCGAAGTGGGCGTCTATTTTGAAGCCGCGGTCGTCATTGTGACGCTGGTTCTGCTTGGACAGGTTCTTGAGTTGCGCGCGCGCAGCCGGACCAGCGCCGCCATCCGGTCGCTTCTCCAGCTACAGCCCAGTACTGCGCGTCGCGTTCGAGACGACGGCAGCGACGAGGAAGTTGCTCTGGATGTCGTGGGCGTCGGCGACCGGCTTCGCGTTCGTCCCGGCGAAAAGGTTCCGGTGGACGGCGTTGTGATCGAAGGCGCGAGCGCGGTGGATGAATCGATGGTCACTGGCGAATCAATTCCCGTCGAGAAACGACCCGGCCAACGCGTCGTTGGCTCGACAGTCAACGGCACCGGGGCGTTTGTCATGCGCGCGGAGAAGGTTGGCTCGGATACGTTGCTTGCGCGCATCGTCCACATGGTCGCGGAGGCGCAGCGCACCCGCGCGCCCATTCAGAATCTGGCTGATCGCGTGTCGCGATACTTCGTGCCCGCAGTCATACTGATTGCCGTCGGGACATTCCTGGTGTGGGCGTTCGCCGGACCCGAGCCGCGCTTGACGCACGCGCTTGTGAACGCCGTCGCGGTGCTTATCATTGCCTGTCCATGCGCGCTCGGTCTTGCGACACCGATGTCGATCATGGTCGCGATGGGAAAGGGAGCCTCGATGGGCGTGCTGTTCCGGAACGCGGAAGCCGTCGAGATGCTTCGCAGCGTGGATACCCTGGTGGTCGACAAGACCGGAACCCTGACAGAAGGAAAGCCGAAGCTCGTCGGCGTTGTAGCGGCAGCCGGCTTCGAAGAAGCCGCCGTGCTCCGCCTGGCGGCAAGCCTGGAGCGCGGTAGCGAGCATCCGCTCGCGTCCGCGATCATCTCGGGAGCCGAAGAACGGGGCCTGGTGCTGGCGAGCGTCGAATCGTTCCAGTCCGTTACGGGCCAGGGAGTCACGGGGCGCGTGGAAGACCAGGTCCTGGCGCTCGGCAACCGCGCCATGATGGACGCGCTTCGCATCGACACGAGTGCGCTCGCCACTCGCGCCGATGAGCTTCGCAGCGATGGACAGACCACGATGTTCGTCGCCGTCGGTGGCAAGATCGCCGGTCTTATCCAAGTGGCCGATCCGATCAAG
>DATEHD010000409.1:0-2030 GCA_035279765.1 Candidatus Krumholzibacteriia bacterium
TGTCGGACTGCGCCTGGCCCGCATCGGGACCGTCGCCGTCGTTGCCGTGGCCGATGACGCTATGGAAGGTACCGTCGTTGCGGAGCTGTCGGATGCGGTGGTTGTTCCAGTCGCTCACGTACACGCCGATGTCGGGCGTGAATTCCACGTCCATCGGCCAGTAGAAACTCGTGTGCTGGCGGTCGTGCCCATCGCCGTCGTTACCCGCATGGCCGGTTCCGGCCCAGGTCGTGATGTCGCCCTTGACCACCGGATCGGGCGGCGTCGGCGTTGTCGTCGAGTCGCTCGAGCAGCTCAGAGCAAAACAGAAACAGAGCAGGATCGCAGCGGAGAGAGGACGTAGAAGTTTCATGCGGCCACCGGCGCCAACCGGTTAAAGCGGGCAGTCATGCAAGGGCCTGCCACGAAAGATTATATCACGCGGCATCGACGGGGGTCAACGAGCCGCGCCCTCGCGGTATTGCGTCATCCACGTCACAACCGGCCAACGCGCTTACGGCTTGACGATGATGGTTCCCTTCATGCCCGATGAAAAGTGGACCTGGCAGAAGTAGTGAACGGTGCCCGCGGTGTTGAAGCGATGTCCGAAGGTGCCGCTGGTTTTGATGCCGCTGTCGAACGCGTGCGCTCCACCGAGCGTGGTGCCTTCGGTCACGGAGTGATCGTGGCTGCCTTCCCAGTGCCACGTGAGGCTGTCACCGACATTGATCGTGGCGCTCGACGGCGAGAACGCATCGTCGACGATCCGGATGTTTTTCCCGTCGAACTTGCCAGTGGGCGGAGCGGTGCTGCTGCTGCCACCACACGCGGCGAAAAGAGCGGCGAGTGCAACCGCGGTGGCGAAGCAGAGTGGACGAATGGCTGCGGGTTTCATAATGCCTCCGATATGGGTCGTGTTGGCGCGAATATAGCGTCGGCCCCGGTGGCGGGCAATGGGGCGCTTGGGAAACTTGGAAAGATATGGAAGTCGTTGGGAGAGCATGTATACTGGCGACGGCCGCGACGCCTCTGCCTGCGAGGGGCGTCAATTCGTATCTAAAGGCGCTCCCGTCGCGGCGGACTAACCAGGAGGAATCATCTCGATGGCTCGGCGAAAGATTGCATTGATCGGCGGTGGACAGATCGGCGGAACCCTCGCACTCATGGCGGCGCAGCGCGAGCTGGGCGACATCGTGCTCTATGACGTGCTCGAGGGCATGCCCCAGGGCAAGGCGCTCGATATCATGGAATCACGTCCCGTCGACGGCTACGACGTCGACCTGAAAGGGACCAACAACTACCAGGATCTGGCCGGCGCCGATGTCATCATCGTGACCGCCGGTTTCCCACGCAAGCCGGGGATGAGCCGCGACGATCTCCTCAACAAGAACATCGAGATCATGAAGGACGTTGCGGGCAACGTGAAGACGCATTGCCCGAACGCGTTCGTCATCGTCATTTCCAATCCGCTGGATGCGATGGTGTACGCCATGAAGAAGATCACCGGCTTTCCGCGCGAGCGCGTGGTGGGCATGGCGGGCGTTCTGGATTCGGCGCGACTGCGCTGCTTCATCGCGATGGAGCTCGGCGTGAGCGTCGAGGATGTGACCGCGTTCGTGCTCGGCGGCCACGGCGACGACATGGTTCCGCTGCCGCGCCTGTGCACGGTGGCCGGAATTCCCATCACCAAGCTCCTCACGCAGGAGGCGATCGATCGCATTGTGAAACGCACGCGCTTTGCGGGCGGCGAGATCGTCGAGCTCCTGAAAACGGGAAGTGCGTTCTATTCGCCCGCCGCGGCAGCCATCGCCATGGCGGAGTCTTATCTCAAGGACAAGAAGCGCGTGCTCGCCTGCGCGGCGCTGCTGCAAGGTGAATACGGTGTGGATGGACTTTATGTCGGCGTGCCGGTCGTGATCGGCAAGGGCGGTGTGGAGCGGGTGATGGAGATCGACCTGTCGGCTGACGAGCGCAAGCTCTTCGACGAGTCCGTACAGCATGTGCGTGATCTCGTGAAGGTGATATCCTTATAACCGGTGTTCCGACCACCC
>DATEHD010000410.1:0-4795 GCA_035279765.1 Candidatus Krumholzibacteriia bacterium
TGGGATCTGCAACGACCACCACCGATGAATCGCCGGGTTGAATGCCGGGACTGGAAGCGGGGAGAATGTCGTTGGCCATGTCGGCGCGGACGAACCCAGTTAAAGTTCCGTCCGAGGCGAAGTTGTCCTGGAACTGGTCGATGTCGCGAACGGTCCACGCCGGGCCAGCCGCATGAGCAATGGACAATCCGCTCGCGAGGGCGAACGCACTAATCATTGGAAGCAATCGCATGACAGCGCTCCTGCGGTCGGCTGGGGAACTGCCGTGTCACTTCACCTTCTATCCAACCGTCTTACTTCAGCAACACCATCTTCTTGGTGCTCGTGAACTCACCGGCAACGAGCTTGTAGAAATACACACCGCTCGCAGCCTGCTGCCCGCGTTCATCCCGGCCGTCCCATTTCACGCTGTACGAACCGGCCGCGCGCGCCTCGTTGACGAGCTCGCGCACGAGCGCACCCGCGACATCATAGATCTTGAGACTCACATTACTGCGCTGCTTCAGCGAGAATGCGATGCTGGTCTGCGGGTTGAAGGGGTTGGGATAGTTCTGCGCCAGGCTGTTGTGCAGCACCGGGTCGCCGACAGGATCAACCACTCCCATCGTCGGTCCCAGATAGTTGAGAACGCGGTACAGGAACGCGGTGCGATCCATGGTGCCATTCAGGTCGTTATCCCGAATGAGCGCAAAGGAGAACCCCGACATCATCACATGGGCATTGCCGTGGATGTTCGAGACGACGGCGCCGTACGGACCCGACGACGTGGTGTAAGTCATCTGGACCAGCGACGTCCCGTTGGCACCCAGTACGTCGAAGTCGTTCAGCTCGGGGCAGCCGCCGAACACGACAAAGCTGTCGTCGAAGTTGCGCCCCGGCCAGGGCTCAACGGTGGGGGATATCTGGATCGCCGTCGGCCCGAGACGATGATTGTTGTTGATGAGTGTGAATGGCAGATAGGTGGTGCGGAAGGTCACCGCGCTTGCGCTGGAGTATCCGTTGAGATTCTCGGCAACCCGATCACCGCATATGTATACGCCTCCGCCGCCCGGTGTAAGGTTGGCGAGGAATGTATTGAGAAGCGCATAGTCGTTGCACTTCTCGGGATCGCCGGTGCCGTCCCCGATGGTGACGGAGTACGGACCACAGTCCCAGATGATGCGCTTGTAACAGGCGTTCAGCTGGTTCGCGACATTAACGACGCGACCGCCCGGGCGGTTGCCGACGCCCGAAGAGGGCCCGAGCACGTCGTAGCGATCGATCTTGTCGGCGAGGCCCAGCTGCATGAACGTGCCGTCGAAATAAGTTTGGTTGCCGAGTCCGTCTGCGCCGTCGACATAGAGAACGTCGCCGCCGCGGTTGTATCCACCCGCAGGCAACACGGTGAACTCCATGGGATTGGCGGCAACGTCACCGATGACCGACGTGCTTCCCCAGGTGGTGGAGAAGTACGTGGTCGTTCCGTCCAGGCTGGTCGCCGAGTAGAAGTACTCGACCGTGTCACCAGGCGTGAACAGGTTGTCATTGATGTCGATGTTGAAGCGCTGGGTCACGCGCGGCTGGCTACCCGTACCGTAACCCGGCGTCGCCGCCGTGCCCGTGTACGTGTAGTCCATGCGGACCTTGGCCCACGTCTTGCCGCCTGCGCTCACGCTACCCACGTAGGGGTAACGGTTCGCCGTGCCGCCTGGACCTTCCGAAATAGCCGGACCGATCTTGGTGGCATTGAACGGCGTGACCGTGAAGTAACCGTACACCGCGTTCTTGGTCTTGTGGCGACCAACGAACGTCGACGCAGTCGGGTCGTTCGAGAGACCCGCAGACGTCGTCGTGAACGACGCGTTCTGATTTGACGGATCTAGCAGGAACAGGACGACGGCCGAGTCACCCGGCGTGAAGGTCGGGCTCGACGCCGGCTTGATATCCATCGCTTCATCAGCACGTGCAGTGCCCGTGATCGTACCGTTCGCCGAGAACGTGTCCTGGAAGGTATCGATGGTGCGTACGTCCCACAACGGCGCGGCATTGTCGAGACGAAGGACCTGGACCTTGTCGAAATAGGGAGCGGGACTGTGGCAGAGGCCAGTTCCCATGATCCCACACCAAAACGGGCACATGTCGACCACGCCGAGCGCCACCTGGATCGAGATTGCCTGGGCGACATTGATCTTGGTTCCGATGGCATTGTCGGCGACGTACCAGTCTTTCGAATCGCCGAAATAGGCCACGCCGCGATCCAACCACGGACCGGGGCAGCCGGTGACCGTGGTCGACCGCACGTGCCAAACGTGGAAGACCAGGTTGTCAAGCGGGAGGTCGCGGTACACCGTGTAACGCAGGCGAAAATCGTTTCCGCTCCCCGAGAGGGGAATCTGGGGCGACCAGATCTCGTTCCACATGTACTCGTGGCGCACATTCATGTGCGGCACAACGTGTTGAGCGGGCTGCGAGGGATTCCCGCACGCGTAAAACTCCGTCGAACCCTGGAGCGCCGCCCAGTAGCACCCGATGTTGTCGACGCACGGGTCTTCGTAATTGGCGGAGTCGCGACGGAAGAGTGCCAGGTAGTTGCCGAAACCGGGTGTGTTGCAGGTCTGCCAGTCTTGGGATGAGTGCGCTCCGATGGCCTCGTCTTCGAAATCTTCTACAGGTGTGCCTTCCCAGCTCAAGCTGTCAACCATCACCCCGAGGCCAATGAAGAGACCGCCGTCCTCGTTCGAAAACTTCAGACCCGATACGAAATGCAGGCGAACCCTGACGGGCCCGGGCCCCACGGCGTACGAGTGCGCAACGGTTCTCCCGTTTGCATATCTCCCGCCCGCCCACGTGGCGCTCGTAAAACCGCTCCAGCCTGCAGCGCCGGGGCCGCTGTCTAACTCCGTCCAGCCGGTGTTGCCGCTGCAATCCGTGGTGTACTCGAGCCACGTGCCGTCGTAACTGGTCTCGGTGTCGTACTTCAATTTGAACGCGACGTCGAGATTGGGTGTGGGGCCACCCGACGTGAGCAGGCAGGCCTTCGAGCAAAACGACTGGTCCCAGCTGTTGCCGTAGCCGGGAAGCGCCGCGTAGTGGCAGTGAATCGGGTCCACGGGGTCGGCCAGCGGGATGCGCTGTCCCATCCACATTGACTTGCTGCCCTGTGCGGCCGCGAACGTCGTGCCCTCCCCGGTGGCGGTTTTGCCTCCCAGACTCCCCAACGCATTGATTTGTGCAAAATCGTCGACGTGCCAGTAGTCACCGGTCTGCAGCGTCATGTCGACGCTCGTCCAGCCCTGGTTGATACACGTCTCACCGCTGTCGAAGTTGAACGTGGCGAGGAAGAGCGTGTTGACGCCCGCCGAAGCCCCGATGCGATAGGCCTGGTTGGTATGCGGATCGAGCGCAAAGCCCGCTGCGCCATCGGACCATTCCGATGTCCGCACGAGCCGGTTCTGTGCGCCATTCTTCGCGAATGAGGCGCCGGAGAGCACCACGACCGTGCTGACCACAAGCGTTGAACAGGCAAAGAGTCTCGACATGAAATGTCCGCTCCAGGTCGGCCTGCTCAATTGTATCACTTCAGCAACACCATCTTCTTCGTGCTCGTGAACTCGCCCGCAACGAGCTTGTAGAAGTAGACACCGCTCCCAACTGCGCGGCCCTTGTCGTCGCGTCCGTCCCACGTGACTGTATGCGGCCCGGCCGCTCGAGCATCGTGCGCGAGCTCGCGCACGAGAGCACCCGTCACATCGTAAATCTTGAGACTCACCGTGCTGCGCACCCGGAGCGAAAATGAGATGGTTGTCGCCGGATTGAACGGGTTGGGATAGTTCTGAGCCAGGCTGTTCACCGGATCCAGAGGACCCGCGCCAATACAGAAGCCGCAAATGTTGCCGAAATACGACAAGATGTCGCGGAGATATTTCGCCTTGTCGGAAATGCCATCCAGCTCATTGTCACGGATGTTTGCCAATGAGAATCCGGCGAGGACCACGCCCGCCAGACTTCCGACACGATTCGAGACCACAGCGCCGTTGGGCGATGATGCCGTGTTGTACGACATCTGGACCTGCGACGTGCCGCTGGCTCCGATCACGTCGAAGTCATTGAGCTCCGGACACCCACCGAAGATGACAAAGCTGTCTGAGAAAATGCGACCCGGCCACGGCACGATGGTGGGAGAGATCGAAAAACTCGTTGGCGCGAGGCGGTGGTTGCTGCTGATCAAGGTGAACGGTATGTAGTTACCGCGGAAGTTAACGGCACCTGTGCCCGCCGAGGCATAGAGATTTTGCGGAGCATCATCGCCACAGAGAAAGACGCCACCGAGTGTCGGGATCGAGCTCAGGAATTGGTTGAATAGCTCGTAATCATCCGCTTTTGTGGGAGCACCAGTGCCGTCACCGAGCGTGGTGGACAACGATCCGCTGTCCCAGAGAATGATGCGGTACGCCGCGGCGAGCTGGGCGGCGACATTCACCACGCGCGACGCAAGTGTATTGCCGCCAGGGGACGAAGCCCCGCGAACATCGTACCTGTCGATGGAGTGGCTGATACCGACCTGCATGAAGGCGCCATCCCAGTACGGTTGTGTGCCTGTACCATCGGCTCCGTCCACGTAGAGCCATTGGCCGCCGCGGTTGTAGCCGCCCGCGGGCAGGATCGTGAACTCCATCGGGTTGGCGGCGATCGCGTTGATGTCGGTCGTTGTCCCGTACTCCGTGGAGAAGTAATTGGTCGCGTCGGTACTCGATGCGCTGTAGAAATAGCTCACCGTGTCACCGGGGGTAAAAAGGTTGTCGTTCAGATCGACGTT
>DATEHD010000411.1:0-2476 GCA_035279765.1 Candidatus Krumholzibacteriia bacterium
GAAACTCCCCGAGCTCCAGGCGCGCTACGCAGGACACTTCTCACCTTATCTTCAGCGGCGCATCGACAAGCAGGGCCGCTCCGTCGCCAGCCCGCGCAAGACCGTGCGCGCGGCCGAGCGCCGGGTGAGCCTCTCACGCCGCGGTTAATCTCTCGGCTAGTCTCTACTGGAGGAGATCATGGCGCAGACACTTCAGACGGAGCGGGTCCGCACCGTCGACCAGATCATGGACAACTATCGCAGCGACGAGCCCGGCGTGCGCGCGAACCTCTACCGCATGCTCAACACCGGCCGCCTGGCCGGCACGGGCAAGCTCGTCATTCTGCCCGTCGACCAGGGCTTCGAGCACGGACCGGCGCGCAGCTTCGCCGCCAATCCGGGTGGCTACGACCCCGCGTACCACGTGCAGCTGGCGATCGACTCCGGCTGCAACGCGTACGCCGCGCCGTACGGATTCATCCAGACCATCGCGCATGATTACGCGGGCAAGATTCCGCTCATCCTCAAGGTCAACAACCACGACACGCTCCACGACGAAGCCGACCCGGCGCCCGCGCAGACGTCGGGCGTGAAGGACGCGCTGCGCCTCGGATGCGCCGCCGTCGGTTTTACTATCTATCCCGGATCCTCCGAGTGGAAGGGCATGTACGAGCAGCTGCGCGCTCTGTCCGCGGAAGCGCGTGAGAACGGGCTCGCCGTGGTGGTGTGGTCGTATCCGCGCGGCAGCGGTATTTCCAAGGAAGGCGAGACGGCGATTGACGTCGTCGCCTACGCCGCGCAGATTGCGGCGCAGCTCGGCGCGCACATCATTAAAGTCAAGCTTCCCACCGATTTCCTCGAGCAGGAAGCGGCCAAGAAGGTCTACCAGGCCGAGAAAGTCCCCGTCGCGACGCTCGCCGAACGTGTGAAGCACATCATGGATGCAACCTTCGCCGGCAAGCGCATCGTCGTGTTCTCGGGCGGCGGCAAGAAGGGCGAGGATTCGATCTTCGACGAAGCGCGCGCCATCCGCGACGGCGGAGGTAACGGCTCCATCATCGGCCGCAATTCATTCCAGCGTCCGCGCGCCGACGCCATCAACTTCCTGCAGAAGGTGATGGACATCTACGCTGGAAAGATTCGGTAGCCGAAGGACGCCGGTCTAGATCTTCGGCGCGAACATCACACCAATGTTGAACCCGAGGCCGTTGGCCTCGAGATGCGCCGACGTGCTGCTGCCGCTCGCCGGTGCGACACCTCCGGTGATGTGCCCGTCGGTCGACAGCTCCAACCATTTCACTTCAGCGAAGACCCCCACCGGGCCCGCCGGAACGTCGATTCCGGCCAGCGCATACCAGCCGAAATTGTTGTCGAGATCCACGTTGTTGTTGGAATCGAAGACGTAGTACCCGCCGCCGATACCAGTGTAGACCATTCCGAGCTTCAGCATCGCGGTCGCCTCGATGGGGATGACATTGAGGTCGTCGTCCTTGAACTTGACCCAGCTCGCGCGCGTGTCGAACGAGATGTAGGGATTCACACGGAGCGTGGATCGAAAGCCGAAGCCGTAGCCCTTGCCGTCGGTGTCCTTGGGCTCCCACATGGTTCCGTAGATGCCCTGGACCGCATGCGCGGCGGGCGCCAGCGTACTCAATGCCAGCAGCGCGCCGAACACGGCGATGCCGATGTGCTTCACGTATTGACCTCCTCGACCCGCGCGCTGCGTTGGTCGTGACTACAGCCCGAACGACACGCCCAGGTTAAAGCCGATCCCGTCTGCATCCAGGCTGGTGGGGACGTCCTTGATGTTGGGATCGACGCCCTTGATGTCGGCCGAGAGCTGCGTCCACTTGAGCTCGCCGAAGACTCCGACCGGGCCCAGTCCGAGATGGGCTCCGACCAGGGCGTACCAGCCGAAATTGTTGTCGAGACTTACCTGGCCGCTGGTGTTGAAGATGTAGTAACCCACACCGACACCGCCGTAGACCAGTGCCACGTTCACCATGGCGGTGGCTTCAATGGGAAAGACATCCGTGTCCTCGTCCTTGAACTTGATCCAGGACGCACGCGTGTCAAAAGCGAACAGCGGGGTAATGTTGAAACGGTTTACGATACCGAAGCCGAACCCGTCGTTGTTGCTCTTGTCCATGTTCCACCAGGACGCCATGACACCCATCGCGTGTGCGGACGGAGCCAGTGCACCCAGGCCGAGAACGGCGACCATCGCGATCATGCAAAGCTTTTTCATAGTGATCCTCCTGGACCGGTGATGAGATCAAAGAGTGGAGCACGCGCGATGCACCTGCCAAGTCCTATCTTTGCCGGTGCACCCCGCGCGTCACGCGGGGAATCGTCGCATAAACGGCGATATGGCGGCAGCGGCTTGTGCGCCGCTGCCGCCGGCAGGATAGCATGATCAGATTCCGAAGCTCACGCCCACGTTGATGCCGACACCGTCGGCTTTGATCGACGTGGGAACGTCTCCGAGATCGACGTT
>DATEHD010000412.1:0-3560 GCA_035279765.1 Candidatus Krumholzibacteriia bacterium
TCAAGGAAGGCGGCCAGTTCCCGGTCTTCCCGATCGTCAACTGGTCGTTCTAGGGCCCTAACGGCCCTTCAACCGGATTTGGGGCCCGGATCCCGGGCCCCGAAAGCCCGCCTTGACACCCGGTCCCAGATCGGGTATTTATAAGCGGTTGTTTTTCACAACCTCCGCTATCTCATTTCTGGAGTTAACATGTACGCGATCGTGAAAGTGGGCGGCCTGCAGTTCAAGGCGACGCCGAATACCATCATCCGGGTGCCCCTCCTCGACGAGGAAGTGGGCAAGAGCGTCACCTTCGACCAGGTGCTCATGTGGAGTGACGACAAAAACACCACCATCGGCTCGCCGCTCATTTCGGGCAAGTCGATCACGGCGGAAGTCGTCCGTCACAGCCGCAGCGAGAAGCTCCGCATCTTCAAGAAGCGCAAGCGCAAGAAGTATCGCCGGCGGGGCAATCACCGCCAGTGGTTCACCGAAGTCCGCATCGCCGGCTTCTAGAGCAGGATTCAGCAATGGCTCACAAAAAAGGTGTAGGCAGTTCCAAGAACGGGCGCGACTCGCACGGCCAGCGGCTGGGCGTGAAGCGCTTCTCCGGCGAGTTCGTTACCGCCGGCTCGATCATCATCCGCCAGCGCGGCACTCACATCCACCCCGGCCAGAATGTTGGCAAGGGAAAGGACGACACGCTCTTTGCCAAGGTTACGGGCACGGTCCGTTTCGAAAACTTCGGCAAGAACCGCAAGCGCGTCAGCGTCGTCGAAGCCAACTGACGCTTCGCGACGCAGCCGCCGGGGCCGGAAGGCCCCCGCATCTCCGTCCCTCTCATTCGCCATCGTGCTCCCGGCGCGCTACGCGTCGACGCGCTTTCCCGGCAAGCCGCTCGCTCTCATTTCCGGCCATCCGCTGATCGAATGGGTGCACCGCGCGGCGCTCCGCATTCCGGGAGCGGCGCGCGTGGTCGTGGCAACTGACGACGCGCGCATCGCCGAAACCGTGCGCGGCTTCGGCGGCGCCGTGATCACCACGCGCTCCGATCACGCCACCGGCACCGACCGGGTGGCCGAAGCGGCAAAGCAGCTCCGCGCCGACATCATCGTGAACCTCCAGGGCGACGAGCCCGTTTTCGACCCGCAGCTCATCCGGCGCATGGTGGACGTCTTCGCGCGCGACGCGGATGTGGATATCGTCACCGCGTGCCACGCGCTCAATCGTAGCGAGGATTTCGAGAACCCCAACATCGTCAAGGTGGTGTTCGACATGCGGGGCCGCGCTTTGTACTTTTCGCGCGCGCCGGTGCCGTTTGGCGCCATGGATGCGCGCGGCGCCTTCCGTCACGTGGGGGTCTATGCCTACCGGCGCGCGGCGCTCCTCAAGATGGCGAAGCTGCCGCGCACCGCGCTGGAAGTTTCGGAACGATTGGAACAGTTGCGGGCGCTGGAAAACGGAATGACCATTGCCGTTGTCGAGACCGAGCAGGAGACGGTGGGTGTGGATGTGCCGGCGGATGTAAAAAAGGTTGAAAAGGTTTTGCGGCACTCACTAGACTGAGACGGTTGCGCCGCAGTGAAGACGGGAATAAGGTTCAAGGTATGAAATACATTTTCATTACGGGCGGTGTGGTGTCCTCACTCGGCAAGGGGATCGCCGCCGCGTCTCTCGGGCTGCTCCTGAAGCAGCGCGGATTGCGCGTCGCCATCCAGAAATTCGATCCCTATCTCAATGTCGATCCGGGCACCATGAGCCCGTACCAGCACGGCGAGGTGTTCGTCACCGACGACGGCGGCGAAACCGATCTCGACCTCGGCCACTACGAGCGTTTTCTCGACCAGAGCCTCACGCGCGACAACAGCGTGACGGCGGGCAAGGTCTACCAGGCCGTCATCGAAAAGGAACGCGCGGGCGGTTATCTCGGGAAGACCGTGCAGGTGGTTCCGCACGTCACCGACGAGATCAAATCGCGCATCGCCGCCTGCGGCAGGAACGGCAACGTCGACATCATTATTACGGAGATCGGCGGCACCACGGGCGACATCGAAGGCCTGCCGTTTCTCGAAGCCTGTAGACAGATGCGCCACGAAGAAGGCGCCGACAACTGCATTTTCATCCACCTCACGCTCATTCCGTACATCAAGGCCGCCAAAGAGATCAAAACCAAGCCCACGCAGCACAGTGTGAAGGGCCTGCTCGAGATCGGCATTCAACCCGACGTGCTCCTGTGCCGCTCGGAACAGCCGCTCTCGCGAGACATTCGCAGCAAGATTGCGCTCTTCTGCAACGTGCGCGAGCGCGCGGTCATCGAAGCCCGCGACGTCGCGTCGATATACCACGTGCCGCTCCATTTCCACCGCGAAGGTCTCGATGAGATCGTGCTCAAGCTTCTGCACGTGGAAGCGCCCGAGCCCGACATGGACGAATGGGAGCGCATGATCCAGCGTATGACCGCCATCGAGGACGACGTGAAGATTGCGGTGGTCGGCAAGTACGTGCAGATCCAGGATGCGTACAAGTCCATCATCGAATCATTCACGCACGCGGGGGTGCAGAACGACGTCCACGTCACCATCCAGTGGGTGGACGCCGAAGACGTCGAGAAGCTGGGCGCGGAAGAGACGCTGCGCGGGGTGGCGGGCGTGCTGGTGCCGGGCGGGTTCGGCGACCGCGGTATTTCCGGCAAGCTCGAAGCGATTCGTTATGCCCGCGAAAACGAGATTCCGTTCCTCGGCATCTGCCTGGGACTGCAGTGCGCGGTGATCGAGTTTGCCCGCGACGTGTGCGGAATCACCGATGCGCTCTCGTCGGAATTCAGTCCCAGCTGCGCCAGTCCCGTCATCGACCTGATGGAGGGCCAGACCCACTCGGGCAAGAAGGGCGGCACCATGCGACTCGGCGCGTGGCCGTGCCGGATCAAACCGGGCACGCTGGCGGAAGAGCTCTATGGTGAGAGCGAGGTCAGCGAGCGCCATCGTCACCGCTGGGAAGTGAACAACGAGTATCGCGACCAACTCGAGCGCGGCGGTCTCGTGGTCTCCGGCACTACGCCCGACGGCAGCCTCGTGGAGATCGTCGAGATCGCCGATCACCCGTATTTCATTGCTTGCCAGTTCCATCCCGAGCTCAAGAGCCGGCCGCACCGTCCGCATCCGTTGTTCTTCGGTCTCGTGCGCGCGGCCAAGGCGCAGAAGACCTCGCATTCCTCTTCGGCCCACCGCGCGAGCGCCTGAGGCGCCAACGCTGTGCCCGTCAACGCCCGGATAGGCAACATGCTCGTCGGTGACGGCGGCAAACCGCTGTTGATCGCGGGCCCGTGCGTCATCGAATCGGAATCCCTCACGCTCTCCATTGCCGAAGCGATTGCGAAGCTTCCCATCACGCGCGAATTTCATTTCGTCTTCAAGGCAAGCTTCACAAAAGATAATCGAAGTGCAGGTGATAGCTTCCGCGGGCCGGGTCGTGACGAAGGATTGCGCGTGCTCGAGAAGGTTCGCGACACCGTGGGCTGTCCGATCTTGTCTGATGTGCATTCGGAAGACGATGTGCGCGCTGTCGCGCCGGTGCTCGACGTG
>DATEHD010000413.1:0-5685 GCA_035279765.1 Candidatus Krumholzibacteriia bacterium
TTCGGATCCCGCATGTGGACCATCAGGATTCCCAGGAGCTGGGCCTCGAGCTTCACCCGGGCGAGGTCGATCAGGTCCTGCGCGGGGCGCGGAAGCTCGCCGAAGCGGTCCTTGAGCTCGTCCTCCAGCGCCTGCACCTGCGCGGGCTCGGCCATGTGGGCGATGCGCTTGTAGATGAGCATGCGCTCGTCCTCGTCGGGAACGTAGCGGTCGGGGATGAAGCAGCTGTACGGCGCTTCCACACGGCACGGCGGCGCTTCTTCCCTGGCACTCCCGCGCAGCTCGTCGACGGTTTCCTTGAGCATGCGCGTGTACAGCTCGAACCCGATCGCCGTAACGTGGCCGTGCTGCTCCACGCCGAGCACGTTGCCCGCGCCCCGGATTTCGAGATCGCGCATGGCGAGACGATACCCACTCCCGAGCTCTTCGAATTCTTCCATCGCCTGCAGGCGCTTCATGGCGGCGGGTGTGAGCGATATCTGCCGCGGTACGAGGAAGTACGCATACGCCTGCCGCTCGCGACGGCCGACGCGGCCGCGCAACTGGTAGAGCTGTGCCAGGCCCAGCCGGTCCGCGCGGTTCACGATCAGCGTATTCACGTTGGGAATGTCGAGGCCCGACTCGATGATCATGGTGGAGACGAGTACGTCGTACTTGCGATTGATGAAATCGAGGACGACGTCCTCGAGCTCGTGCTCCTTCATCTGCCCGTGCGCGACACCGAAGCGCACGCCGGGCACCAACCCCTCCAGGAACGCTTTCATCGAGTAGATCGACTGCACGCGGTTGTGCACGAAGAACACCTGTCCGTCGCGCGAGACTTCCTCGGAGCTGGCGTCGTGAATGGTGTTCTCGCCGAATGCCGTCACTTCGGTCTTCACCGGGTGGCGATTGCGCGGCGGAGTTTCGATGAGCGAAATCTTGCGCAACCCCGAGAGCGACATGTACAGCGTGCGCGGAATGGGTGTGGCGGTGAGCGTCAACACGTGCACGGACCGGGCGATGGCCTTGAGCCGTTCTTTGTGCTTCACACCGAAGCGATGCTCTTCATCCACAATGAGCAGACCGAGATCTTTGAAGACGAGATCCCTGGACAGGATGCGATGCGTGCCGATGAGGAGGTCGACGTTGCCGTCGCGCGCACCTTCGAGCACTTTCTTCTGCTCCTGCGGCGAGACGAAGCGCGAGAGCATCGCGATGCGCACCGGGAATCCGGCCATGCGCTCCCGGAACGTGCGTTCGTGCTGAAAGGCGAGCAGCGTGGTGGGCACCAGCACGGCCACCTGTTTGCCGCCGTTGATGGCTTTGAACGCCGCGCGGATCGCCACTTCGGTTTTGCCGAAGCCGACATCGCCGCACACGAGGCGATCCATCGGATGCTCGGTCTCCAGGTCATCCTTGATCTCTCTGGTCACGCTGATCTGGTGCGGCGTTTCTTCGTACGGGAAGGATGCTTCCAGCTCGCGCTGCCACGCCGTGTCGGGGCCGAACGCGTGGGCCTTGGCGATTTCGCGTTGCGCGTACACGTGGAGCAGGTCGCGCGCGATGTCCTCGATCGCCTTCTTGGCGCGGGCCTTGGCATTTTCCCAGCGCGTGCCGCTGAGCTTGTCGAGCTTGGGGACGACGCCTTCGCGACCGACATATTTCTCGACCATGTGCATCTGATCGAGCGGAACGAAGATGCGATCGTCGCCGTCGAAACGGATGGAGAGACATTCGGTTTCTTGACCATCCGTGCCGATCTTCTCCAGGCCGGTGAAACGACCGATTCCATACTCCACGTGAACAACATAGTCGCCACTTTGCAGCGCTTCCTGTTTTAGAGACGCCGTGCGGCGCTTGACGCGCCGCCGTCTGGGCCGCGCCAGCATGCGGTTGAAAATCTGGTGGTCGGTCAGAATGGCGAGCCCGGCCTGCTCCCAGATGAAGCCGCTCGCGATCCATCCCACCGGCAGGTGCACCAGCTCTTCGTCGTCGCCGAGGAGATCGGCGAGACGATCGCGTTGCGTCGGCGTTTCCGAATAGATCATCACGTCGACTTTGCGCGCGCGCAGGCCCTTGATGCGGCTCACCAGCGGGTCGAGCTTGCCGATCACGCTCGGGTGTTCGACCACGTGGAACTTGAGCGTGGCTTCGTCTTCGCGCGCCGGCGCCACGCTGTCGCTGGGCGCCTGCGTCTGCGCCGTGGAGAGCGCGCTGTCGGAGAGCGCCCACTCGATCACCACGGGAGCGCCGTAGTCACGCACGTGCTCGAGCGGGAGCACGTAGTCGACGAGCGCGAGGGCGGGGAATTCGTCTTCGGGTCTCGATGCCACGCGCACGAAGTCCGTGGCGAGCTTGGCGAGCGAGCGATTGATCGCTTCGCCGCCCACGAACCACACCACCGGAGGCTCCGGGAAAAAATCGAGCAAGGCGCCCGTCATGCCGAGCGCGGGCGCGTAGCGGCGCCACACGTACGACGAGCGCGAGTGCTCCGCTTCATCGGCGATCCTCTCGATGGTCTCCTTGTCGAAGCCACGTGCTTTCAGAAATTCCCGAAGCTGTGCTCCACCTTCCTCATCGATGGCAGTAGAAGAAGCGGGCAACACGGTGCAAGTTTGCAATGCTTCAATGGACCGCTGCGAATCGAGATCGAAGCTGCGGATGGAGACGATCTCGTCGTCCTCGAGCTCGACGCGCGACGGGTAATCCCACGCCGGATCGAACACGTCGAGAATCGACCCGCGCACCGCAAACTGGCCCGCCTCTTCCACCACCGAGACCGCGTCATAGCCCATGTCGACCAGGTGCTCGCGCAACGCGTCGAGGTCGATGCGGTCGCCCTGCGAGAGTACGCGCTGGTTCACCGCCAGCGACTTTTTCGTAATGGTCTTCTCGATCAGCCCCACGATGCTCGTGACCACCACGTCCGCGCCGCCATTCAAGATCGTGAGCAGGCTTTCATTGCGGTCACCGCCGGCGACGAGATTCTCGCGCAGCTCGAAGCGGTGGGGTGCGATGGTGCGCTCGGGGAAGTGGACGACGCGGCCGTTGGAAAGCGTGCGGAAGTCGCTGGCCGCATCCTGGGCGGACTCCTCGTCGGGATAGACGAGCAGCACGCTGCGGCCCAGGGATTGCCGGATGGCTTCGGCCAGAAAGACGCTGGATGAGCCCTTGAGCCCGGTAACGTGAACCCGGTGTCGTGCTTCGAGTTTGTCGGCGTAGGTGCCACGCGGCCGGTCGATGGCACGGCCCGCGTTGGCTTCAGAAAGGGCAAGCGCCGCCCTCGACGCCTCCTCGATGGAGGCGCGTAGCGAGTGGGTCAGTGGCAGACGGCGAACCTGGTCGATCAAATTATCGCGACGGGCGAGGAAACTGTCGCCCCGTCGTCGTATCTGAAACGAATACTAACACAAGCGCGGCGACGCAAGCGTTCCCCCCAACCATTCGCTTCACACTTTTGTATGGAAATTCGACCCCTGAATCGCTAGGATAACCCTCCCGTGCCGATCCACGGGTAACGCGCCGCCGATTCCTTCCTTCCACTCCCATCGGTCGCGCGTCGAGTCAACGTTCGAGACGTGGTCGTCCTGCTGCGACCGCGAAGGGGAGTGATTGCCGCCACATCATCCAACCGAAAACGGACCCACCGGGTCCCAGTGTCGTCTTGTCCCTTGTTCTGCCCCGACGAATTCTCCGGCATTCGATTCGGAGCAAGTGACGTGAACGCTTCAACGGTAGGAGAACAATCATGAAACGCACGGCATGGCTTGTGAGCCTGTCGATTTTCGTTGTCTTGCTTCTCGCCGGCGCGACGGTATTCGCCAATGCGCCGTATCATGCGACCCCCAGGTCCGGCCCCGCGACGGCAGAAGGTGCGCGGTACGCGACCGACCACGTTCTCGTTCAATTCAAGGCTGCCAGTTTGCACGCGACCAAGTTCGGTCTCCGGCCGCAGGCCACCTCGGGCGTGATCTCGACAGGAATGGCGTCGGTGGACGCGATCAGCCGGAACATCGGTGTCATCGCGATCTCGCGGCCCTTCGTCGAGCCGGCTGATGCCGTTCAGACGCAGCAGCTCGGCATTGATCGCTGGTACTCGATGCAGCTGCCCGGCGGCAGCGACATCATGGGTGCGATTGACCAGTACATGTCGGATCCGAACGTCGAGTCGGCGACACCGGACTACATCGCCGAGCTCGCGGTGGTGCCGACGGATCCGGCCTATCCGCAGCACTGGGGACACAACAACACGGCACAGCTGCCCGGTCTCGACTGGGGCGGCACGTACGATCACACGCTCTCGACCACGGTCGGAACGCCGGGGTTTGATTCCAACGCGCAGGCCGGCTGGGGCGGCACCGCGGGCTTCGGCAGCTCGAGCGTGATCATCGCCATCGTCGACACGGGCTGCAACCTGTCGCATCCGGATCTCGCGTTCGTGACCGGTTGGGACTTCGGTGACAACGACAGCAATCCGGAAGACAACTCCTCCGGCGGCGGGCACGGCACGTGCTGCGCCGGTGTCGCGGCCGCAAAGGTGAACAACGGCAACGGTGCGTGCGGCGCCGCGCCCGGCTGCCTCATCATGCCGATGAAGGCCGCCAACAGCGCGGGCTCGCTCCTGTTCTCGTCGATCGTCAACTGCATCACGTGGGCCACCGACCACGGCGCCAACGTGATCAGCATGAGCTTCGGCGCGGCGATCACGAGTGATCCGTCGACGGACAGCGCCATCTCGTACGCGATCAGCCACGGCGTCACGCTGCTGGCCGCGACGGGCAACGAAAACAAGAGCACCATCAGCTATCCTGCCATCAACGCCAACGTGATTGGCGTGGGCGCGGCGTCGCCGTGCGGCGATCGCAAGCGTTCGAGCAGTGCGGCCGCTGATCTGAATCCGGGCGTCAGCGCCGATCCGCACAGCTACACGTGCGACGGCGAGCGCTGGTGGGGTTCCAATTACGGCACCACCACGGCCAACGCCGCGGGTGCTGTCGACATCATTGCCCCGACCATTCTGTACACGACGGACATTCTCGGCGCCGGCGGCTTCCGCAGCGGCGACTACGAGCCGTATTTCAACGGCACATCGTGTGCAACGCCGTATGCGGCGGGTGTGTGCGCGCTCATCAAGTCGAAGAATCCGTCGTTCACACCGGCGCAGGTGAAGACGCAGCTCGAGAACACGGCGCAGGACATCGTGAACGTGGAATCCGGAGCGGGCTGGGATCGTTACAGCGGCTTCGGCATGGTGGATATCAACGCTGCCGTGGGCGGTGGCGGGTGCTCGCCAGTTGTGTCCGCGAACTTCACGGGCACGCCGACCACGGGTGCCGCGCCGCTCACGGTCAATTTCACCGATGCGTCGACGGGCAGCCCGACCAGCTGGAGCTGGACCTTCGGTGACGGTGGGACGTCGACCGCGCAGAACCCGAGTCACGTGTACTCGTCGTCCGGCACGTTCACGGTGGCGCTCACCGCGACCAACGCGTGCGGTGGCAACACCAACACCAAGACGGGCTACATCACGGTGACGGGCGGCACGCCGACCTGGACCACGATCACGTCGGATAACTTCGAGAGCGGCTTCGGCAGCTATACCGACGGCGGCGCGGACTGCTCGCGTTACACGGCGACAACGTTCTCGCACCAGGGCGCTGCGTCGCTCGACATCCAGGACAACACCTCGACGTCGATCTTCAC
>DATEHD010000414.1:0-2713 GCA_035279765.1 Candidatus Krumholzibacteriia bacterium
CCTCGATGAGATCGCGAAGCGGCACCGGTTGCATGCGCTGGTGTATGCGCTCACCGATCACGACGAGTCGGTGGCGGCGGCCTGGGTGGCGCGGGCTCACGGCGCGGAGCTTCCGCTCGAGCGCGCGCCGGGCGGCGCCGATGTGACCGACGAGCCGCAGGCCATCATGCTCGATCGCGTGGTGCGCGTGCTCGGGCGTCCGGATTCATCGCCGTCCATGCGTGCGCAGACAGCGCTGCGCGGACGGCGCGTGCTGGTAACCCACGGCGGCGAGCGCATCGGCGCCTCGCTGCTCACGTCGCTGCGCCTCTTGGGCGCGGTGCCGGTGATGCACTTCGACGGCGCGCGTGAGCGCGCGCTGGCCGACATGCACAGCGTGGGAACCTGTACGGGCTCGCTCCTCTCCGATGCCGATGCGCTCATGGAAGCGGCGATGCCGGATGTGGTGCTGCACGCTGTGACCGTCGAGCCCGTGGGCGGTCTCAACGACCGCGCCTTTGCATGGGAGCATCTCGTGCGTGAAACCGCTGTGCTGGCGCAAGCGGTGTGGAAGCGCCCCGGTTGCCGGCTGGTGATCGCAGCCAACTGGGGCCACGTTCGCGCCGCGGAGTCGGCATCGCACATGGCGGCGCTGATGGAAGCGGTGGTCCTCAATCGCGCCGGCGCGGAGCCCGCCGCCATCGTGCGTCTGCCGCGCGTGCTCACGGCGGAGCAGGTTGCAACCTCGCAGGCGGCCATGTCGCGCGTGAGCTACGATCTTCTCGAGAATGAAGCTGCCGGCCTGGTGATCGAAATCGCCGCCGGGGCGTTTCGCGGCATCTATGTTCCCGCGCCGCGCCCGGAGATCGGTCTTACCGTTGCGCGCGAAGCGGCGCTGCGCGTCCACGCGCCGAATGCCGGCGATGAAGCCGCGCTGCGACGCGCTTCCGCCGCGGCGAGCACCGTGGTGTTTCCGCCCGAGCACCTGGATGAATGCGGGGTCGACAACGGCCGCCGCGTGCTGAGCCCGCTGTTTCCGGCCAGCGATCCGTTCCGCCACGTGGTGATGTCCGGCGAGCTCGATCCGGGCAGCGAGGAGCGCGACGAATGGGTGCGCGCCGTGGAGGGACTCCTTCGCCACCGCGCCTTCTCGGGCGCCGGGCCGGACCGCACTGCATGAAGCAGCTCTATCACATTTTCACATCGATGCGTCCCCACCAGTGGACGAAGAACCTGGTGGTGTTCGCGGGGCTGATCTTTTCCAGGAACTTCCACCAGAAGGCGCTGCTCATGCGCAGCGTGGAAGCGTTCGTCGTGTTCTGCCTGCTCTCGGGCGTGATCTACATCATCAATGATATCGCCGACGTCGAGAAGGACCGGCTGCATCCCACCAAGAAGAACCGCCCGCTGGCGGCGGGCGCGCTCACGGTGCCGGTTGCGTTTACGGCCGCGCTGGTGTGCGCGGCGCTGGGATTGTTCCTGTCGTGGCGACTGGGGAGCGGCTTTCTTACCGTGGCGTGCGTGTTCTGCGGGCTCAATCTGCTCTATTCGTTTTTCCTCAAGCGTATCGTGCTGCTCGACGTGGTGAGCATCTCGCTCTCGTTCGTGCTGCGTGCCATCGCGGGCGTGGAAGCCCTGCGCGACGTGGAGCCACAGATTGCAATTTCACCGTGGCTCCTGATCTGCACGCTGTTTCTCTCGCTCTTTCTCGCGTTCTGCAAACGCCGCTACGAGCTCACCAGCCTCGATAACGCGGTGGGGCATCGCGAATCGCTGCAGGACTACTCGCCCATTCTGCTGGACCAGCTGGTCGGCATGACGGCGGGCGGCTCCGTCATCGCGTACGCGATCTACACCATCTGGCCCGAAACTGTGGAAAAATTCGGAACTACGAACCTTGTGTATACCGTGCCGCTCGTGCTGATCGGAGTCATGCGCTACCTGTATCTCGTTTATAACAAGCAAAAAGGCGGGTCGCCCTCGGACCTGCTTCTGCACGAGCGCTTTTTGCTGTTCGATGTCCTGGCCTGGATCGTGCTCGTGATTGCGATTCTGGGCGGTATTTAATATAATTGTATCTCTCGCGCGGCCGCGCCGCGCGAACTCAAGATCGGCCTGTCCTACCCGCGGAGCTCAAAGAAACAACATGGCATCCAAAGTTGCAGTCATCTTCACGCGTCCCGAAACCGTTCTCGACGATTACCGTCGCGTCATGGAGCTCGCCTCGTGGCGCGAGCAACTCCGCGGCGACCGCGACCTGCTGCTCAAGCTGAACCTGAGCTGGACGAAGTATTTTCCGTCCTGTTCGAGCCAGCCGTGGCAGGTGGAAGGCGTGGTGAAGACGCTCCTGGAGGGTGGCTATCCGGCGTCAAAGCTGATCCCGATCGAAAACAAGACCGTGGTCACCAATCCCATCAAGGGCGCCAAGGCCAACGCGTGGCAGCCGGTGCTCGATCGCTACGGTCTCAAGTTTCAGCCGCTCACGCAGGTGGAGTGGAAGGTCTACCGCTTCAAGTCTCCGCTTCTGAAGCTCAATCACATTTTCCCCGAGGGCATCGAGATTCCGTCGATCTATCCCGGGCGCGACATCCTGCATCTGCCCACGGTGAAGACGCACGGGCACTCGATCACCACCGGTGCCGTCAAGAATGCGTTCGGCGGCCTGCTCAAGGAAGTGCGCCACTATGCTCACAAGCATATCCACGAAGTGCTCGTGGATCTGCTGATGATGCAG
>DATEHD010000415.1:0-8011 GCA_035279765.1 Candidatus Krumholzibacteriia bacterium
TCGCCATCGACGTCGCCGAGAACCGGCGCCGACGGATTGGCGGCGCGCAGATTGTCGGACTGAATGTCGATCTGATCCGAGGTCGCGGACGCGATGTCGAGGACGTAGACAGCGCCCGACGGAGTCGTCACCACGGCTTCATCGTTGCCATCGCCATCGATGTCACCGACCGCGGGAGCGGACGGAAGCGAGCTCAACGCCGACGTGCGGCCCAGCCCGGTCGTCTTGATCACCGGCGCAATAGTGGGAGCCGCGCCCGTGAACGCCGCCGGCACCCACGTGAAGGTCATGCGCGATGCGGTCGTGTCGACAGCCGTCACCGCCACGCCGATGACGGTGGTCGCACCGTCCTTGATGCGCATCTCGGCCAGCGGTGCCACGCGCTGCCCTGGAATGGCGTGCGGCCACTGGGTCGAAATGAGCGCGGACGCGGGCGTCACCATGGCGCCGGTGGCGTCGATGAACGCAAGGCGCACCGTCGCCGGCTGCTGTTCCGCGATCAGCACCTCGGGCGCACCACCGTTCATATCGAGGAGCATCGGCGGCGCCACCAGCGGGAATCCCTTGTGGAGAATTCCCGTCGTGCCGGGATTGGCGTCACCATCGACGAGCTCGCTGCCGTTTGCCTTCCACGCATAGAGCGCGCCATTCGTAGCGGCCGCAACGATCTCAATATCGGGCGACGCGTCCAGGTTTCCGAAGGCGGGCGGTCCCGCCCACTTGATGTTCGGCACCGCTATATAAGGAGCGACGGTTTTCGGATTGGCATCCGCGTCGTTCCACTCGGTGCCGTCGTCCTTGAAAACGAACACACCGGCGCTGTCGGAGAGAACGACGATTTCGTCGGTGCCGTTGTTGTCCAGATCGACAGGTGTTGCGCACTGCCCCGGCGACGCCGCGTTCCAGCGCGTGCGCACGTCGCTGTACGCGAGATCGCGCTTCACGCTCACGCGCATCGAGAGCCCGCGCGGAGATGACGTCGAAATGTCGATGCCGGTGTTCACGCCGGAATTCGCTATGGATGCCGGTTTCGTCTTGGGCCCGAACATGAAGCGACCCTTGGGCTCGTTGCGGAAGGCATCGAAATAACTGCCGAGCGAGAACGCGGCCGGTCCGGGGGAGTCCATGTCCTGCACGCCGTCGGCTTCCTCGAGATCGACGCCCTTGCGCCCCACGAAATCATCGGGAAGGAATCCCTGCGTCACCGCGTCGCGGATCACCTGTTCATCCACGTGCCAGATGTACATGCCGCTGCCGGGATAACGGAAGAGCACGCCGCCGCTCTTGTCGTAGATCGGGTAGCGCGGATCCTTGTGCTTGGTCGCGGGATTGGTGAGATCGGTGAGGAAGAAATCGAACTCCGCGCCCTCGAGCCCGTCCTTGTTGTCCGGGATGAGATCGCTGTCGTTGTCTGTGAACGTGAACAGGCTGTCGGCGTTGGCGTCGTGCACACGGTTGTCGACAAGGTAGTACTCGCTCTCGGTGATGGGTACCTTGAGACACACTGTGTCCGCATCCGACGCGGTGTTGGTATCCTTGAGGTTCATCGTCTGCCCGGCCGCGCTTGGGTCCACGGTCACCGGGTCCACCCATCCCATCAGAACCCGGTTGAACGCACACGGGAATGACGGCACGAACCCGTTCACGTCGAACAGTCCGTACGACATGAGATCAAAGTTGCCGATGCCCTCGGAGTCCGGGCCGCCCGTGGAATCGAACAGCGGCACCAGCCCGACGCGGCTTCCGATCTGGAAGCACCAGATGCCCAGTGTTCCCACCGTGGCAAAATCCTGCGATGCATCCGAGGGCACGATGGAGAAATTGTCGATGTAGAGCGGCTGGCCGTCGCGCGTGTCGTTGGTGGCGATGCCCTTGCTGTGCGAATCTTTCTGCGCGCGGCGAATGTCGGAGCGGTCGTAGAAGCTCGACCAGATCTGGTTGGGCGAATCGGCGCCCACATCGGTCTCCTGCCCCGCGCCGGCGTGAATGATGAGCACGTGATCGAATTTCGAGAAGTCGACCTTGTTGTCGACGCTGCCGATGAGCTCGGTCGCGAGGTCGACGACGCGCGTGTCCTCGTTGGAGTCGGCACCGTAGTACGACATCGAATGCGAGAGCGTGTAGAGCGTGCCATCGAGCGTGGGCGCCACCTCGAAATGTTTGCGCGACGCGCCATGGAAGTACGACCCCATGTGCCCGAGCTCGTTGGCGAACCAGGTGGAGTCGCGCACGGCCTTGCGGTTGCTGCCGGGCTGGCCGCCCATCAGGCTGTCAGTGAACTGCACCTGGAACACCGCCACGCGCAGCGTGTCGGGCGAGCCGGGAAGGACCAGCCGAGTCTCCCGTGCTGTCAGGGCCGACAGTCGCCCTTTCTGATAGCTATTGAGGTTGCGGGAAGCCGGAGACGGCGCGGTGCGCGACGCGCTGAGGTTCTTTTTCGCGTCTCGAGTTTGAAAAGCCGGCGTGCTTCTCAGGGCCAGCGCCGTCGATGGCAGAATGGCCGCGGCCGTCGCAACGGCGAGAATGCAAACCTGCGTGAACTTCACTGAAGCCGCGTGAGTTGTCTTCGGGGTGTGGTAAAAGAGAAAAAGCAGTCCAGGGAACTGCGGAAATTCAATCAAACTTTATCGGACCCGCCCTGCGAGGGTCAATAGTAAAGGGGAGTTGACGCCCGTAATTCGCCGCCCCTGATCGACGCTTACTCCGGCGCAACTCCCCCTTACATGGTCGGCCTGTCCTAACCAGTACTAAACGCTACCAGCCAACCAATTCTTACGAGGATCGTTATTCTGCTTCGCGCACTTTCTTGTGCGTTCCCTTCTCGCGCGCATTCGCATTGGCGTCGCGCGACTCTCCGCGTCCCTTGTAGGCCACGATCTGCTGGCCGTTCCCGCGCGCCGCGCTCCTTGCGATGGCCGGCATGTAGGCCGGACGATCGGGCTGGAACTGCGGTGCACGGGCAATCTCGCGGCTCGTCGAAACCACACGCGTCATGTCGTGGGACTTCATACGGCCGGTTTCCTTCACCACGAACGGAGTGCGCGCCGGCTCGATGGGCGCATATGCGTCGCGGCTGTGCCACTGGTTGAAGCGCACGATGTGCGCCGTCGCCGTGTAATTGGACTTGTAGCGAACCACCGGGCGCATCGCGTCGTACGGAGCCGCCACGTTGGTGCGATACGTCGCATAGACTTCGGAGCAGGCGCGGCAGTTGTCCCCCACGCGCACGTGGTACGGACCGCCGGCGCACAGATACGCCGGGTAGCGCGCCCACTCACGCACGTAGAAACGCGTGAAGCTCACACCCACACAGTCCCACTGGCAGCTCGCCGGCAAGATCGACATGGAAAACTCGCGACAGGCGAAGAACGGATCGCCAACCACGCGGTAGCCGAAGCCGTCCACGCACACGCCATCGCCATATGACGAATAATCGAACGGCACCGGGCTGCCGACGGCGAAGACGTACGCAATGCCGCGTCCGTCGAGGCGGTCGAGACCCAGGTCGCACGCGCGGTAACCGTACGTGCGCCCACCGTAGAGCCAGCCGTCGTGCGCGTTCAGCACGTGGATGAATCCCGCGGTATCGACGAGGAACAGCGACGAGTAGCAGTCGCGGTCGGAGCGCAGCCACAGCGTCACATGGTTGTAATCGGGGAACATGTCCCCGCCGTCGACCCAAACGCGCACGGCGACCGGCGCCGCGATGGTGGCATGCGCCACGTAACGCGTATTCGCTTCTGCCTTCGCGGGCGCCATCATGGCCGCCGCGACCGCTGCGCACAGCGCAAGAGTTGACCCGAGCGTGGTCTTCATCGTGTCTTGTCTCCCACCACGAGGAGCTCCGGGTTGCCGGCGACGGTCTGGTACGCCCAGTCCAACGTGACAGTGCTGGTCGGAGCACCGTTCACGAAGAACTTGGCGTAGTTGTAGTCGGTTCCGTTGAAAACCCGGACGATGTAGCTGTGGCCTGCAATGGCTTCGGCCTTCTTGGACGGCGCCCAGCCGTCAGCGACGGGCGCCCAGTCCACACCGATCAGATCAATCAGACCGTAATCCTGGATATCTACTCCGCTGCCCTTCGCGACGATGTACTTCACGCCCGAGGTGTCCACATCGAAGTAGATATCCGTGGTGTTGGCCGTCGCATCCTGTGGGGAATTCGACAGACTCGAGAAGTCGTATCCCGAATGCGACGCGTCTTGCCCCAGATCGACCAGCACCAAACCTGTTCCATCCGGCCGCGGCGTGTCGAACACGTCCTCGGCGCTCAAATCGCTTTCGTGACCGTTCTTGTCGTACGCGGTCACCGCGTAGAACCACGTCTCGCCGTTGTTGACGTTGGTGTCGTCGTAAAAAGTTTGCGACTTGGACACCTTGGCGAGCGGGTAGTAGGGCCCCTGAATGTCGACGTTACCGCGGTAAACCTGGTATCCCGCGAGGTCGCTTTCCTGATTTGGATTCCAGTAAATGGTGACGAGATGATCTCCCGTTACGCTGAAGACCCCGTCGGGCGGAAATGGAGGATTGTCCGCCGCCACGACGGGGTCATCACCGCAACCAGCAACGAGAGGCATTGTCAGCGCAGCGACCGCGACGAAGACACCCGACAGGTTCGTCATGCGGTCGATTGGGTTTGTTATGCGCGCGTATTGCAACATCTCGGTGTGGCCATAACGCAACCCATGTGCCACTGCACGAGGAAGCGCACGCCAATGCGCGCAAGTCGAACAAGATGAAGTATTTGTTGCTGCAGACCGGGCCTCGCGGCGCGCCCCGCTGCGGCGCATCAGTCCGATAACCGTGTTGGTCCGGTTACACCGGTGACCCCAAAATGGGACACGCTGACGGAAGCCGGAAACCGTAACGAGAGGGAACAACGATCGCAGAAGATATGAGAGGCGAGGGCGAAGCCCGAGCCAGAACTATGGTGAGAGGAGCGGGCGAAGCCCGCGACAGAAGTGGACTGAGAGGCGCGGGCATCGCCCGCACCAGAACTACAGATAAAAAAGACCGACGCTCTGCACATTCCGGTCGTCAATATCGAGACCCCACCTCTCGAGATCAACTTACAGCGCAAAGCCAGCAGCTTGCTTCGGAACGTTAACAGAGCGTCGGTTCGCTAATCGGTGACTGTGGGTCAGCCGAATGTCGAGAGTTACTCCTTGGCTTCAGTCCTCAGTATCGAATTCGTTTTCGGGATTCCTGGGGAACTTGCGTTCCCCAGGATCCTTCCCCCACCAGATGGAAGTTCATTTACGCACGGGATGACTTCCGCAGGTGTCTATCGCAACGGGTATGCCACATGGGCATTTTGTTCCCCGGCATTTCTTGGGAGCAGTCAACCGTTTGAATAACAAGCGTTTGCATTGCCAGGCCGGAGACGATCAGCACGCCTGTCGGTGCGGCGTCTGTATGCGGGTATAAAGGACCCTTAGGGAGGCGACGGAGGTATGTGGTTAACGCTCCTCATACCAATGGGTTAAGGAGGTACAAAGAGGCTATTAAAACTTTTTATAAAACGGGCTCAGGGAGCGGGAAGAAACGCTACTGGATGTTGTAGCGCTTTATTTTTGAAAGGAGATTCGGGTAGCTGATGCCGAGGTGCATGGCGACCTGGGACTTGTTCCCCTCGAGGCGTCGCATGGCGTCAAGAATCATCGCCTGTTCGATCTGTTCGATACGCTCGCGCAGCGTGGAATCGCGAGCCGCCGGCTCGGAGGGCTCCATGCTGCGCATGACCTCGGGCGCCAGGTGGCGGAGGTCCAGAAGGTCGCCATCTTCGGCGAGGATGAGGGCGCGCTTGATCACTTTCTCAAGCTCGCGCACGTTGCCGGGCCAGTAGTACTCGGTGAGCCGTTGCAGAAATTCCGGAGTAGCCCCTTCCACCGCCCGGCCCAGATCACGCGCCAGCTTGTCGATGTAGTGGTTCATGAGGAGCGGAATGTCCTCACGGCGCTCGCGCAAGGGCGGCACCGTCAGCGGGAAATCGTTGATACGGTAGAAGAAGTCCTCGAGGAAGCGACCCTCGTCGACCATCTTGAGGAGGTTCGACTTCGACGCGCACACGACACGCACATCCACGGGCATCAGGTCGTTGGAGCCCACCTTGCGCACCTTGCCGGAATCGAGGAACTGGAGCAGCTTGCCCTGCATCGCCATCGACGTCTTCCCGATTTCATCGAGGAAAATGGTTCCGCCGTTGGCTTCGATGAGCAGGCCGTCCTTGTCGAAATAGGCGTTGGTGAACGCGCCGCGCACGTGACCGAAGAGCTCCGATTCCAGCAGCTGCTCGGGAAGCGCCGCGCAGTTCACATGCACGAACGGGCGGTCACGGCGCTCGGACAGCAGGTGGACTGCATACGCAATCAGGCCCTTACCGGTGCCGGTTTCACCCTGCAGCAACACGGTCGCATCCGAGTGCGCCACACGCTCGGCGAGATTGAGCAGATGGATCATGTCGCGGTTCTCGGTGACGATGCTCTCGAAACCGCGCGCGGCGCTGCGTGACGGACGCGCCGCCTTTCCCTTGCGCTCGTTGCGCACCAGCTCGTACACGGAGAGCGAAATCAGGCTCGAGTACGCGGCAATGAAATGGAGATCGTCCTGGTTCACCGTGGTGCGCGGCGACTCCGCGGTCTTCTGCACGCACATCAGGCCGAGGCGCTCCTGGTCGAATCCGAGGTCCTGGAAGAGCAGCGTGCCCGACGGCATCGCGAGGCGTGCGCGCAGATCCGCGAGCGCCGTGTTGTTCTCGATCTCCGACATCACCAGCGGGCTGCGCGTCTGATCCAGGCGCTTTGCATACCACGCTTCGATGGCGTGCGCGTCCTTCGCGTTCATGCCTTCGCGCGCGACAATCTGAAGACCCTTCTGGGTGGCCGACGGAATGGCGATGAAGCCGGCGCTCGCGCCGAGGCGTTCGACCATCAGGCGCAGCGTCGCATCCAGTCCCTTGGAGAGCTGCTCGCGCGAGCGCGCGCCGCCCTGGATATCGCCAAGCACGGAGAACTGATCCAGCACGCGGCGCGTGGCACTCGACATCTGCGTCTCCACGCGATGGCGAAGCGCCGCCAGCGGACGGCGGAAACGCGCGCACTCTTCGTCGGCCGCGAGGCGATCGGCCTCGTAGACGGCGAGGAGCGCGTCATCGTAGTTACCAAGCCTGCGCTCGATACCCGAGAGCAACGCGTGCGAAATGATCTGACCGCGCGAATCATCCATGCGCGCGAGCACCACGACGCTGTCGGCAAGCGCCGCCTTCGCCTTGAGCAACGTGGCTTCGGTGCGGAAGCGGACGCAGATGCGCGCGAGGAGCTGCTGCGACACTGCCTTTTCGTACGGATTCCCGTTTTCCTCGAAGGCAGTCATGCTGGCCGCCATCGCCGTGAGCGCGCCGTCGACGTCACCCCTGCGGGCGAGACACAGCGCGCGTGTGCGATGGAAGAAGCCCTGCTCGTAGAGCTCGCCGCACTGGGCCGCGATGCGAAGCCCTTCGGTGATCGACTCCAGCGCTTCGTTGTAACGACCAACGCGGTACTGAACGTCAGCTACACGGCGCAAACATTCGGCGACAACGTCGCCTTCGGGAGCGAGACGGCGGCCCTTCTCCAGGGCCGCGTCGAGATTGGCCTGTGCGCCACGATAATCCTGGCGGGCGATCATGAGCTCGCCCAGGTATTCATCGGCCAGCGCGGACTCGCGCTGATAACCGCCGTCGATGGCCATGGTCTGTGCGCGCAGGAGAGCTTTTTCGCCGCGGCCCGGATACCCGCGCGAGACCTGCGTGCGGCCCAGCATCAGCAGCGCGCGCGTGAGACCGATCTGGTCGCCGAGACGCTCCGCGCCGGCGGCGGCGGCATCGCATGCGCTGATGGCATCTTCGAAACGGCGCAGCTTGCTGTAGACCACGCCGAGGTTCAATTGCACGACGATCTGGTGCTGCGACAGCCCGAGTGTCTTGGCCAGGTCGAGCGACTTCGACAGTGACGCCAGCGCACGCGACCAGCGG
>DATEHD010000416.1:0-2680 GCA_035279765.1 Candidatus Krumholzibacteriia bacterium
CGGCGGGACGCAGCGGCTGCCGCGCATCGTCGGGTTGGGCGCCGCACTCAAGATGATTCTCACCGGCGAGATGATCGCTGCCGACGACGCGCTTCGGTTAGGCCTGGTGGACGAGGTCCTCGAGCCCCCTGCCCTGCTCGACCGCGCGCTCGCGCTCGCGGAAACGATCGCGTCGAAGAGTCCGGTGGCCGTGGCCGCGGCAAAAGAAGCCACGCGCGCCGCCCTCAGTCTTCCGTTAGACGACGGACTCAAGCTCGAGACGGCGCTGTTTCAATTGTGCTTCGCGAGCGACGACCGCACCGAGGGCGTGCGGGCGTTCCTGGAGAAGCGCTCGGCGCAATTTACCGGGAAATGAGCGCTGCTGCGGCCGGGGCGCCTGATCAACAATACGCCGTCACCGATTTTCACATCCATATCCAGCCGTGGCGGCAGCTCAAGCCTGCGGTAATGGAAACGATGCGGCGCGGGAAGGAGAAGCACTTCGACTTTCTGCTCGCGGTCATGGAAGACCCGCGAATGCTGCTCTCGATCATGGATGAGCAGGGCATCCAACGGGTCGGGATGGTGAATTATCCGAGTCCCAACATCATGGGATTCGGCGACGACACCAACGACTTCGCAGCGCGTTACGCGCAAACCGATCCCTCGCGTCTGCTGCCGTACGGCGGTGTTGATCCGATGACGACGCGCGACGCCGCTGCGGGCGTGGCGCACCTGCTCGAGTTAGGCACGCGCGTGCTCAAGCTGCACCCGCCGCACCAGGCGTTCGCGGCTAACGACTATACCCGCGGTCTCGATTCGCTTGCCACCATCTATAAGCTGTGCGAGGATCGCGGTCTGCCTGTGCTGGTGCACACGGGCACGAGCATCTTCCCCGGCGCGCGCAGCAAGTATGGAAACCCGATGGAGCTGGACGATGTCGCCATCGATTTCCCCGATTTGCGACTGATCATGGCGCACGGCGGTCGCCCGCTCTACATGCAGGAAGCGTTCTTCGTGTTGCGCCGGCACAAGCACGTGTGGCTCGACCTGTCGGGCATTCCGCCGCGCTCGCTGCTCGAGTATTTCCCGCGCCTCGAGGAGCTGGCGTCGCAGCTGCTCTGGGGAACGGACTGGCCGAGTCCCGGGGTTGAGAGCATGCGCAAGAACGTCGACCAGTTTCTGACGCTTCCTCTCGCCGAGCACGTGAAGCGCGCCGCACTCGAGACAAACGCGCAACGGCTGCTGCCATCGCGTTGACCCTGGCGACCTTGTGCGTCGCCCCATAGCTTCCGCCCGCGACACCGCACTACCCCCCAACAAGACGGAGGTCACGCGAAGCAATGCGCATGCTCGCTCTCGCGCTTGCGATCACCGTGGCTGGATGCGCGAAGCAAGCGCCCGCCACCCAAGCGCCCGTCCCGGCTCGCGCCGATACGACTGCCGCTCGTACCGACACAGCGCCGCCCGCGACGGCCGGCCCCGGCGCCCTCTCGGTGCCTAACGCTGATCCGTACCCGAGTACGTACAAGCCCTTCCCGTCCAAGCCGACGCTCATCGAGAACGTGACCATCTTCACGGCGGTCGGTCCGCGGATCGTGAACGGCGCGCTGCTCATGCGCGACAACAAGATCGCCGCCGTTGGCAAGAGCGCGGACGATCCCGCAATCAAGCAAGCCGAAGGCGGTGAGTCGCCGGTGGTGATCGACGGAGCGGGCAAGTTCGTCACGCCGGGCATCATCGACGTGCACTCGCACTTGGGCGTGTACCCTGCGCCTGCGGTCGAGGCCAACAGCGATGGCAACGAGCTGGTGAATCCGGCCACGCCGTACGTGTGGGCCGAGCATTCGATATGGCCGCAGGATCCGCAGTTCCCGCGCAACCTGGCGGGCGGGGTGACCACGCTTCAGGTGCTGCCGGGCTCCGGCAATCTCTTCGGCGGACGCAGTGCGATCCTCAAGGTCGTGCCGTCGCGCACGGTGCAAGGCATGAAATTCCCCGACGCCAAGTACGGCCTAAAAATGGCGTGCGGCGAAAATCCCAAGCGCGTGTACGGCAATCGCGGCGGTCCGCAGACGCGCATGGGCAACATGGCTGGCTATCGCGCCGAGTGGATCAAGGCAGAAGCATACCGCCGCAAGTGGGACGCGTGGCTCAAGAACCGCAAGGGTGAGCCGCCCCAGCGCGACCTCGGCCTCGAGACGTTAGCCGAGGTGCTGCGCGGCAACATCCTCGTCCAGATGCACTGCTATCGCGCCGACGAGATGGCGCAAGTGATCGACATGTCGCACGAATTCGGCTACAAGGTCCGCGCGTTCCACCACGGTGTCGAAGCATACAAGATCGCCGACTTGCTGGCGAAGGAAGGCATTGGCGCCGCGGTGTGGGCCGACTGGGGCGACTTCAAGATGGAAGCCCTCGACGCAGTGCGCGCCAACATGGCGCTGCTCTGGAAGGCGGGTGTCACAGTGATGATTCACTCTGACGATCCGTCCGGCTCGCAACGGCTCAACCAGGAAGTGGCGAAGTCGATGGCGGCGGGTCGCGCGATCGGTCTCAACATCACGGAAGAGGACGCAGTGAAATGGATGACCATCAATCCCGCGTGGGCGCTCGATCTCGAGAGCAAGGTCGGATCGATCGAGACGGGCAAAGACGCGGATGTGGTGCTGTGGTCCGGCGATCCGTTCAGCGTGTACAC
>DATEHD010000417.1:0-3012 GCA_035279765.1 Candidatus Krumholzibacteriia bacterium
GTGGGCGTCGGGCACGTGTTCGCGACGACATCGAAGCAGAAGCTCGGCCCGCCCATCGGGCTCGAGACCCTCGCCGACGCCGCGCGCAACACCAGCCGCCCCGTGATCGCGATCGGCGGAATCAACACGGAGAATGCGGCCGACGTCTTGCGCGCGGGTGCGCACGGCATCGCGGTGATCTCCGCCGTGTGCGCCGCGAAAGATCCGAAAGCGGCAACGGCTCGGCTCAGAGAGATCGTCGATGCGGAAAGCTAGAGTGTCGGAGTGCAGCCCGGCGCGGGGGTTGCGGAAGGTCGCAGGAGCGATTAGTAGAAAACGGCGAGCCAGATGGTTTCTTCGTCGGGAGTGGTCCATTCCACACGGTGGCGTGCGCGCGGTGGAATGGTGATGTGATCGCCGGCTTTCATTTCAACCACGGAGTCGTCCGCTTCGAAACGAATGCGCGCGGCGCCCTTCACCAAGAGTACCCATTCCGTTTCAGCCTGGTCGTACCAGTACCCCGCGGGTGAGCAGTGGCCGCGCGACACGATGCGCTCGACGCGCACACCCTTTTGCCACGCCAGGCGCTGGACGAACTCGGCGGGGAGCGACGACGGAATCCCGTCGAACAAATTCTCTTTTTTCTTCATCGCCATCAGCGCACGTTGGAGAGGCGTTCCGCCAGCTCTCCACCAAACATTCCCTGCAGCAGGTGATCGCCGCCGCGCACCACTTCGATGTACGCATCGACGCCGAGCGTCTTGAGCTTGCGATACGCCACCATCGACTCCTGGTACCAGTACGGATCGGCGTCGCCCACCACGAAGCACACCCGCATGGGTTTCATGCGCGCCAGCCCTTCATCCTTGATGCCCACCGGAAATCCCGGCATCAGCCACAGACTGCGGATGCGCTCCGGCATCACCGCGGCCACACCGAATGCGGGCGCGGAGGACGGTCCGTAACCGAGCAGGTGGAACTGGTTGTTCTCCACTTTGTAGCGGCGTGCGATCTCGTCGAACAACTGTCCCGTCGCGCCGATCGGATCGGCGAGCATGAGCGCAGGGCTTTCCACCGCGATCCATCCGCGCTCTGACGTGTCTTCGCCCCAGAACAAACCGCCCCAGTTGTCCTTGATCTTCTTGCCCTGGCCGGGCGCCACCAGCACCGGGTACGCCTTGGCCGGATCATAGTCGTTCGGGAGCCACACACAGAACGGAAGATCGGTGCCGTCCTTGAGCTTCATCGTGAAGTAATTGCATTCGCCCGGGAGCACGAAGCGCTTGTCGGTGCGGACCGACGCGAGGTCGGGATCCTTCATCATCTGATCGCGATCGGCGAAACCGGCGAGCTTGGCGGAATTGAGCGTGGTGATGGCCTCGTCTTTTTCACCATGCATTGCGTACACGCACGCGAGGTTGTAGAGCGAGCTGGCGCGCACGGACGGAAACGTCGACGCCTTCTGCCCGGCCGCAATGGCGGCCGGCAGGTTGCCCGCGGCCTGCTGGGCCCGCGCCAGCGTGAACCACGCGTGCCCGCTTTCCGGCTCCTCCTTGACGGCCTGCACCGCGAAGTTCACCGCGTCCTTGGGACGGTTCGCTTCCAGCGCGTCTTCGGCTTGGATGAGCGCGGGCTTCTGCGCGTTGTTCTTGGATGTTGCGGGAGCCGGCGTCTTGGCGTTGGGAGCCTGCGTCTCGGTGGAATCGAAACCGGTCTTTCCCTTCTCCATGCTGAACGGTGACGACGCCGGTTTGCTTTCCGGCACCTTCAATCCCTGCGCGCCAGCGGAATGCGCGGCCAGGAGGGCCGCACAGAGAACGGCGCATGTCAGTTGGAGACGCGAACGAGTCATAGTTGAATTCCGATGTTGTACGCGGCTTCGCGCGCGCGGTTCCGGGGCTGCGCTAGAACACGCGGCGCGGACGTCCGAGCGCACCCTGGATGGCGAGGAACTCGCCGATGTTGTCCATCGTCACGAGACCCACCAGCCGGCCCTGGAACGACACCGGCGCGATCGTCGCGCGATGCTCCGCCAGGCGGCGGTAGACAGCATCCAGCATTTCGGAGGATTCCACCAACTGAAAATCTGTCTGCATGACGTCGCCCACGAGGACATGGGCGCCCCGGCGCCCAAGCGCGGCCAGCATGTCGCTCTGGCGCAGGACGCCGGCCACGCGCTCGCCGTCCACGACGGGAAAATCGCGCTGCGTTCCCTTGAGCGTCAGCTCGACGGCGTCGGCCATGGTGTTCTGCGGGCTCAGCACGTGGAATTCCGTCACCATGGCGCGGCTCACCGGGATTCCGGACAGCGAATGGCGCATCTGCACGAGGCCCGACTCCTGCGCAGCGCCGATCCACACAAACAAAGCGACGAGGATCAAGAGCCGAAACGGCGGATAGAACAAGCCGATCATACCGAAGAGCAGGGCCATCAACTGACCCACGGTCGCAGCGATGTGCGTGGCACGATTGTACGGGAGGCGCGTCGCGAGGAGCGCCCGCAGGACGCGCCCGCCGTCCATGGGAAACGCGGGCAGGATATTGAATAACACAAGGATGATGTTCATCCGGATGATGTTTCCCACGAACGAGTCGTCGCCGGCGAACCAGTCGGCAAACAGACTGCCGAATGAAAAATCGGGGGGACGCGCGACGACCAGCAGCACACCCGCGATCACAACGTTGACTGCGGGACCGGCCACCGCCACCAGGAACTCCTGCTTGGGATCGTCGGGCATGCGGTCGAGACGCGCCACGCCACCGATGGGCAGGAGCGTGATGTCGCGGGTCGGAATGCCGTAGCGGCGCGCGGTGAGCGCATGGCCGAGCTCGTGCAGAACGACGCACGCGAAGAGGGTGCACATGAGAAGCATGTCTTCGAGCGCGCTCCCGCTTCCCGCCATCTGCCAGCTCGCGAAACCCACCCATGCGAGGAACAGGAAAAACGTGAGGTGGATGTAGAGAGGAATCCCAAAAACCCTGCCGATGCGGATGGACCATTTCATCACGCACAATATAACACGCGTAGCGAGC
>DATEHD010000418.1:0-5363 GCA_035279765.1 Candidatus Krumholzibacteriia bacterium
AACGGAACTGTCGAGCCCTTGAAGCCGGCTTCGAGCGCGCGCTTGGCGACGAGTGCGGCCTGCAGCAGATCGTCGTAGCTGCCATTGGTGCACGAACCGATGAACGCCTTGTCGAACGTGATGCGCTCGCGCGCCACGTCCTCCGCGGGAAACGCGTTGCCCGGGCTGTAGGGCTTGGCCACCATCGGAACCACGTCCGAGAGATCGAGAATCTCGTCGATCTCGTAGCGTGCGTCCGCACCCGGCGCCATGCGCGGGTACGGTGCCTTCATACCTTTCGACGCAAACCACGCCTCGGTGATCTCATCGGCGGCGAAGATTCCGTTCTGCGCTTCTCCCTCCGCCATCATGTTGGCGATGGTGTTGCGATATGCCACCGGAAGCTGGTGATTCGCGTCCACGAGCTCGACGGACATGCCCTGCGACTGCTTCGCTCCCCAGCGTTCGAGCAGCCGCAGCACGACATCCTTCCCCGTCACCCACGGCTGCAGCTTGCCGGTGAACACCACGCGCCGCGCTTTTGCGGGTGTAAAGTACACGTAGCCTGTCGCCCATCCAAAGCCCAGTGTTGTCGAGCCCACTCCCAGGCCGACAGCGCCATACGCACCATAGGCGCGGCTGTGCGAATCGGCACCCGGAATGAACTGCCCCGGATAGATCAGTCCCTGTTCGGGAAAATAGAAATGGAAGATGCCGTCGCCCGGCGTCGCGTAGTACGGCTTCTTGATCTCGTGCAGGCTGGCGAACGCGGCGCCGATGCGCGTCTGTTTGTCGTCCGCCTCCGCGCCGGTAAAAACGAAGTGATCGTTGGCAACCGCCGCCTGGCGCGGATAGATCGTGTTGCCACCTGTAATCTGGTTGAAGGTGTGAATGGCGAACGGCGCGGTTCCATCCGACGCCGGCAGAAGATCTGCATAGACGCGCAGCGTCCGCCCCGTCATCACGGGCGTCTTCTTGTCCACGCGATGCGCCCACACGATCTGCTCGGTCGTGGTCATGCTGCTCGCGGTCCCGGCATCGGGCCATTCAATGACGGGCGCGCTGCGCACCGAATCGCGGAATTCGCGCCTGCCGATGGTGAAGATGCCGCCCGAGCGGCGGATTTCGTCTTCCTTGGGTGTGAGCGGTACCGGCTCGTAGGTCTTGTTCTGGGTCTCGTTGCTGAGTGCACGCGACACGGGATCGTAGGAGAACATGTCGCCGTCGCGCGCATCGGTGACAGCCTGGCGCGACTGCACGACGTCGAGACCGAGGTTCAGGGCGTTGCGCCGAAAGATGTCGCCCATGTTGTCGCCACACACAACCACCATCTCGAGGCCCGCCTCTTCGGCAATGGCGCGCAGGCCCGCCGGGCTCATCTCGCGCGACGACCCGATGGCAAAGCGGTCGCCCGCAATCAGGAAGGTTTCGCCGCGGTGCACGCGCGCGCGAAAGTCAGGCATGAGAAAGCGAAACGCGCCTTCCTTCCAGTTCTTGTCGAGGGCGTCAAGACTCTCGGAAACGCAATCGCGCGCCGGTGTGATCTGATCGGTATCGATGGCGTCGAGTTTTTCGCCGGGGCGGCGGGGGTCCCAGAAGATGAGCGCCTGGCCGCGGATGATCTTGCGTGCCTCGTTGGATTCGGGAGCCGCAGGGGCGCGATCGGCGAGGTTTTCCGGCGTGACGCCGGTTTTGAGTCGGGCGGGTTGTATGCGGTGCAATTCCGGTGTGGCCATCCCTACCTCCCAGGTTCTGTCGTCGCTGCGAACAATAGTATACACAATCCGGGCGGGCGGCGCCCGCCGTCAAACCTGGATGTGGCCGCCCTGCGGGCCGCAGAACACCACCCAGACCAGAAAGTCGTCGCTGAATTTTTCGAACCGGTGGACAACGCCGGCCGGCACGAACATCACATCGCCGGGGCCGAATGGGTGCCGCCGGGGACCGTTGACGAACTCGCCGTGACCCTGTGCCACGATGTACAGTTCGTCCTGCGTGTGCGGTTTCTGTGTATCGACGCCTCTCGGCGCGAACAGCTCGACACTGAGCGAGCCGCGGCGCAAGAGCTCGACGAACGGAAGGCCTCCCGGCCCGGGAAGCTGAGATTCCGCGCGCACGCGCGGAATATGAAACGAATCAAAATCGTGCGACACACGGGCTCCTTTTGTTCATGAAGCACAGTATAATGGAGCCGTGCAGTCCAACCCAACGCAATCAATCGACGCGTGCGACGTGGTGCTCGTCTCGTGCTACGAGCTCGGCCACGAGCCGCTCGGCGTACTCACCCCGGCCGGCGTAATCGAGCGCGCGGGACTGAACGCGCGTGTTGTCGACGTCGCCATGGACGACTTCGACCCGGCCAGCGTGAACGACGTGCCGCTGGTGGCAATCTCAACCCCCATGCACACAGCGCTCCGGCTCGGTACGCGCGTCGCCGCGCGCGTCCGCGAGCTCAATCCCGGGGCGCACATTTGTTTCTTCGGGCTCTACGCCGAGCTTCACCGCGGGCATCTCCTCGGTAGTCTGGCCGACTCGTGCCTGGGTGCCGAGTTCGAAAACGATCTGCTCATGCTCACCCGTGCCATCCGCGATCGCGGCCCGGTGCCTGCACGTTCGATTTCGCCCGCTGCCCCGCGTGAGGCCCATGCAACCCGGGAACGCGCCCTCGATCTTGCGCCGCGTCGTGCGCCTGTTTCCGGCGCGACGCGTTATGCCAGGCTCCACCACCAGGGTGAATTTCTCGCCACGGGCTACGTGGCCGCGACGCGCGGATGCAAGCATCTCTGCATGCACTGTCCGATTCCGGCGGCGTATGACGGCCGTTTCTACGCGCTCCCCGTCGAGCAGGTGCTCGCCGACCTGGATGCGGTGGTCGCGCACGGCGCGCGCCACATCACATTCGCGGACGCCGATTTTCTGAACGGTCCGACGCATGCGCTTCGCATTGCGCGCGAGATGCACCGCCGCCACCCCGGCGTCACTTTCGACTATACCGCCAAGATCGAACACCTGCTGCAACACCCCGGCGTCGTGGACGAGTTGCAATCGCTCGGAAACATCTTTGTGGTGTCCGCTGTCGAATCATTCAACGACGACGTGCTCATGAAGCTCGCGAAGGGCCACACGGTGCGCGACGCGATTACGGTTATCCGCGCCTTCCACGCGCGGGGACTGACGCTGCGACCCTCGCTGATGCCGTTCAATCCGTGGGAGACACGCGAGAGTCTCGCGCGCCTGTTCGAGATCGTGGCCGAAGAAGAGCTCGTGCCCTGCATCGACCCGGTGCAGTACACGATCCGCCTGCTTCTGCCCGCGGGCTCGTTGCTCCTGCGGGAACCGGACGTGGCGGCCCTGGCCGGCCCATTCGATTCTGAGCGTTTCACCCATTCCTGGAGACATCCGGATCCGGCCATGGACGCGATACAGGAAGAACTGGCCGCGATGGCGAGCGAATCCGTCGCCGCGCCCGCTTCGGAAACATTCCTTCGAATGGCAGCTGTGGCCGCTCCGGGACGCGTCCTGCGCATTTCGGGGCACCGCGGCGTGTCTCCGCGTCTCACCGAAGACTGGTTCTGCTGAGCAGAACCCACGGGGAGCCAGTTTGGCTCCATTGAGCGGCACGGGGTGTAATGCGAATTGCGTGAACGCGCTACCTCTCCTATCATTGGCCCACCATGGATGAACTGAGCCTCAATTTCGAGCTGCCGGGCGGCCGGTCGCTTCGCATCACGGCCACGCCGTCGATGATGCACCCGGAGCAGTGCACGTTCCAGTCGAGCGAGGCGCTGTTTCCCAACGGGTCCGCCCACTTCTCGGAGCGCTCGCAGTCGCAGGGCTCACCGCTCATCGACCGCCTGTTCGACATCGATGGCGTGAGCGAAGTGCTCGTCAACCAGGACGTGGCTCGCATCAACCTCGCGGGCGACGCCGACTGGGAGATGAAGATCCCGCTGGTCGGCATGGCCATCCGCGACGCCCTCGCGACCGGCCAGCCGCTCGTGTCCGAAGCGATCTCCGAGTCGCAGCTGGCCCCGGAGGAGATTCGCCGTCGCGTGCAGCAGGTGCTCGACACCATCATCAATCCTGCGGTGGCATCGCACGGCGGCGTGGTGACACTCCTCGATGTCAGCAACAATGCTGTCTTCCTGGAATTTGGCGGAGGTTGCCAGGGTTGCGGCATGGTGAGCGTTACGCTAAAGTACGGCGTCGAGCGCACCATTCGCGAAGAAGTACCAGAGGTGGGAGAGATCCTCGATACGACCGACCACGCGGCGGGCCGCAACCCGTATTACGCGCCATCGTCCAAGTAACGCCGGCCCGCGCGTCCTGATCAGCATGAAACCACGCCTCCTGATGTTGATTCCCACGGCTACGTATCGCGCCGAAGCATTCGTGCGCGCGGCGCAGCGACTGCCCATCCATCTGAGCATTGCCTCGGAGGTCCCGTCATCGCTTTCGCACCTGCATCCGGTGGATCTGCCGGCGTTCGATTTCGGACGCCCGTACGATGTCATGGCAGCGGCGCGAAAACTCGCCGCGGCCACACGCATCGACGGCGTGGTGGCCGTCGATGATCAGTCGGTGCTGGCGGCGTCACTGGTCGCCAATACGCTGGGACTTCCCCACCACGCACCGGATGCGGTGCGCGCCGCGCTCAACAAGTACTTCGCGCGCGAGCGCATGCGCTCCGCCGGGCTGGATGTGCCCCGCTTCCGGCTGGTGTCCGTCGATGCCGATCCCATCCGCGCCGCCCAGGAGATTGCGCGCGACACGGGCTATCCCGCCGTTTTGAAACCGCTGGCCATGGCCGCCAGCCGCGGCGTCGTGCGCGTCAACACGGCCGAGGAATTCGTGCCCGCATTCACGCGCCTGGTGGAGCTTGTGCGCGCCACACCGTCATCGCACGACGAGATTGCGAACCGGCACATCATTGCGGAGCGCTATATTCCCGGCGGCGAAGTGGCTGTGGAGGGCATCGTCGAGCGTGGCGTGTTCCACATGTTCGCCATCTTCGACAAAGTGGACCCGCTGGAAGGCCCGTACTTCCCCGAGACCATGTATGTCACGCCGTCACGGCTTTCGAACACCATGCAGTCGCGCATCGAGCACGTGACGCGCCACGCGCTTTTTGCCATGGGACTCGATCACGGCCCGGTGCACGTCGAGCTGCGCGTGGATGGAGAGCGCGTGGTGCCAATCGAGGCGCACGCACGTTCCATCGGGGGTTACTGTTCGAAAGTGCTCCGGTTCGAAGGCAAGCGCTCGCTCGAGGAAATCATCATCCTGCAGTCACTGGGTTTGTTGGGCGCGATACCGCCGCGCGAATCCGACGCCGCCGGTGTGTGGATGATGCAGGCGCCGCGCGCGGGGCGTTTTGTCGAGAT
>DATEHD010000419.1:0-10691 GCA_035279765.1 Candidatus Krumholzibacteriia bacterium
CGCCCCTTTCGTCGACATCCACGCCACCGACCAGGCGGACCGGGCCATCGTGACCCTGCTCGACGGGCGCCACGTCGACGTCGAAGTACGCAGCGGCGACTCACCGCCATATTTCCTGCGGCGCTTCGACGCCGCCGAGACGCGTGAGGTTCGCCTCTATGTCCATGATGACGACGACAACGTCGTTGTGCGCGGCGATGCGCGGCCCGGCCTGCGCGTCCGCATCATCGGTGGCGACGGAAACAACCGCATCGTCGACGTGCGCGGCGAGGACAGCGATCCGGGCCTGGTGCATATCTACGACCAGGGTAACGTCAGCGGTGTCAAATACGGGCCGGCAATCATCAAGACGGACACCGCCGAGGAAACGCCCGATTTCGACAGGCGTCCGTGGATGAAGTACGCGGGCGCTGAGCGTGAGCTCCCCATCGATCGCGGCTCGAGCTTCCACCCGGTGGCGCAGCTCCAGGCCCCGGGCGATCTCGGCCTCGTGCCGGGCCTCGGTCTTTCGCGGATTCGCTACGGCTTTCGCTCCTACCCGTACGCGAGCCGTGTGGGCGTACTGGGTGAATACTCAACCGGTGTCGACGGCTACCGCGTCACCGCGGACGCAGACCGCCGCTTCGAATCGTCACCGCTGCACATTACTGCGACCGCGCGCATGTCGGAGCTGGAGGTTGTCCACTTTTACGGTTACGGCAACAACACGCCCGCCGGAACCGAGGATCACTTCGACGTGCAGCAGCAGCAGTGGACGTTCAATCCAGCCATCGCGTATGCCCTGGGTCTGTACTCTGACATCGCGTTCGGACCCATCGTGCAGTACTCGAAAACCGAGGACATGCCGGGCACATTCCTGCACGATGCTCAGCCCTACGGCTATGGTGATTTCGGCCAGGCGGGACTGCGCCTCGGTTTTTACCGCGACCGTCATGATCGGAAAGAGCAGCCGCATCAGAAGCTCGCGCTCAACGTGACGGCAAGCGCTTACCCGTCGATCTGGGACGTGCGATCACCCTATGCCGTGTTGAACGCCGTCACGACGTCGCATCTCACGGTGCCGGTTCCCGTGCATCCGATCCTGGCACTCAGGGCGGGCGGACAAAAGGTGTACGGCGACGAATTCCCGTTTCACGATGCCGCGTTCATCGGCGGTCGTGCGACCAACCGCGGGGCCCCGCGCGAGCGCTATGCCGGCGACGCGTCGCTCTACGGCACCGCGGAGCTGCGTATCCCGGTCGCGCATTTCACCGTATTGCTCCCCCTCGATACCGGTATCTACTTTTTCGGCGACGCCGCGCGCGTCTACATGAATGGCGATTCCCCCGGCGGCTGGCACACCACGCAAGGCGTGGGGGCATGGATCGGGATCCTCAACGCCGCCAACGCTGTGACACTCGAGGGCTACCAGGGCAGCAATGGCTTGAATGCGCGCATCGGGCTGAGTTTCTAAATGGGCGAGCACAAAAGGAGGACATCGTCATGACACATCCCATGCGCTTCTTCACCATTTCCGGGCTCATTGTCGGCGTGGCGATCATCGCCATCCTCGCACTCGGCGCACCGCCGTCATCCATGGACAACCGCAGCGCACAGCTGAGCGAGAAAGAAACCGCGGCGGTGACTGACTTCCAGGCCCGCGTTCAGAAATACGCCGATCTGCACAAGCAGCTCGAGGCCAACATGCCCACGCTCGACAACACATCGACGCCCGAACAGATCGACGCGCACCGGACCCAGCTGCGCGCCGCGATCAAGACGGCGCGTGTCGGGGCCAAGCGCGGCGATCTCTTCACACCCGGGATGGAGGCGCTGGTGCGCCGCGTGTGCAACACCAAGGTTCGCGATGCCGATGACGGCAAAGAGGTCCGGAACACGATCATGGACGAGAACGTGAAGATGCCCGCCATCACGGTGAACGAGCACTATCCGGATGGCGTTCCCGTCACCACCATGCCGTCACAGCTGCTCGAGACGCTGCCCAAGCTGCCCGAGTACATGGAGTACCACTTCGTGGGCAAGAAACTGGTCCTGGTGGACGCGGCTGCCGGCGTCGTCGTCGACTTTACCCCCAACGTGCTGCCGTAAAGGAACCGTGGTCATCATGATGGCGCACTGGAGAATTCGAAGCGTTGTCTCCGCGTTGATGGCTTGCCTGGCGCTCGGGTGCATGAATTGCAGCAGCACGCCCCAGGCGACCGGGCCGGCGTCGGTGCAGGAGGAACAGAGTTATTTCCATCCCATGACGCCGTTGCCCAACGCGAAGGACTCATTCAAGTTTGTCGTACTCGGGGACTTCGGCGATGGCACGCAGCGGCAATACGATCTCGCCAAGGAGATGGCGCGGCTGCACGAGCAGTTCCCATTCGAAACTGTGATCACGGTGGGCGACAACCTCTATGGCCGTCAGCGCGCGCTGGACTTCAAGAACAAGTTTGAGATTCCGTATCAGCCGCTTCTCGACGCCAAGGTGAAGTTCTACGCCTCGCTCGGCAACCACGACATCCGCGAGCAGCCGTCGTACCAGCTCTTCAACATGGGGGGCAAACTCTACTACAGCCTGAAGGCGCCGCAGCAATCCGTGCGCTTCTACATGCTGGACTCGAATTACATGTCGCCCGAGCAGGTGGACTGGATCAAGAACGAGCTGTCGAGCACCAACGACGACTGGAAGATCGTTGCCTTCCACCATCCGCTCTACTCGTCGGGCGGGCGGCACGGATCGGACGTGAAGTTGCGCCAGACGCTCGAGCCGATCTTCATCGACAACAACGTGAGCGTGGTGCTCTCCGGGCACGATCACTTCTACGAACGCATCAAGCCGCAGAACGGGATCATCTATTTCGTGTGCGGCGGCGGCGGCGAGCTGGCGGTGGGCGATATCCGCCCCAACACCGGCCTCACCGACAAGGGCTACGACCGCGCGTGCACGTTCATGGCCGTCGAGATCCAGGGGGATCGCATGTACTTCAACGCCATCCGCGCTGATGGGGGCGTGGTGGATTCGGGAATCATCCAGCGGCGTAAGCCGCTCACCAAAGCGCAGCAGCAGGCGGCACCCGTCGCGCAGAAAGCGCAGGCGTCGCCGCACCCGTAGCCGGTGGCGCCGCGCGTGCCGGTGCAGTACACTCCCTTGGTCGGAGGGCTGCGATGAAGCACGCGTTGATTCTGCTTGTTCTTCTGGTTCTCGTGGTTGGCGCCGTGCCGGCGACAGCCGGCAAGGAATACTCCTGCAACATGGCCGCGTTCAGCGCACAGGACCTGGAACAGTACCGCACGCTGTCGGAGAACCTGCGCGCGTCGCTCAAGGAGACCAAAGAGCTCGGCAACGGATACGCATTCAAGCTTCCCGGGGACGCGCTGGTTTCGACCTCGCAGTGGATCGCCTACGAGCGGCGCTGCTGCCCGTTTTTCGACTTTGCCCTCGAGCTCCCGCACGACGGCGGGCCGCTGTGGGTGCGCATCACCGGCGAGCCCGGCGTGAAGCAATTCATCGCGACCGAATTCGACTTCGTCGCCCATCGTTGACAGACGCACACCGCATCGACAACAATGGAGCGTAGCGTCGCCGCGCCACGCACCGGCCACCTCCCAGCGATGTCCCAGAAAGAACCATCCAGGAAACCACGCCCCCGGGGCGGCGCGGCCGACAAACGCAAGCCCGCTCCCGCGGCGCACGCGAAGCACCAGGGGGACCTGGTTCCGCTCCTCTTCCCCATTATCCCGCTTGTCTTCTATATAGCGACCTGCTGCCGCAGCATCGGCCTGGGCGACACCGCATTACTGATGATGGAGGAGCGCGAGCTCATCCTGTCGACCGAGGTGAACAACCACAACGCCACCGTTCTGCTCGGACACATCGTGTCCTGGCTGCCCCTCCACAACAACGCCTTCGAAGCCAACCTGGCCTCGGCCATCGGCGGAGCCATTGCCATCTCGCTCCTCTTCTACGTGATCTACCGCATGACCGCGAGTGCGGCCACGGCCGCCATCACCGCCACCATCACCATGGTGTCGCACTCGATGTGGTGGCACAGCACCATCGCCGAGGTGTACGCACTCAACGCCATGTTCATGTTCCTGGGGCTTGGCATGCTGGCGGATCTGCACAGGAGCTTCAGCGAGAAAAAGCTGCGCGTATTGTTCTTCATTTGTGGGCTCGCCTTCTTCCAGCACGTGCAGCTGGGCATTCTGCTGGCAGGCGCCTGCACCTTCCTCCTGGTGCACGGCCTGCAGTCCGAAAAAGAGCCTGTGAAATGGATTGTGCGCGCGGGCACACGCTGTGTAAGCGCCTTTGCGCTCGGCTTCATCCCGTACCTCGTCCTGCTCATCCACGACTCCGTGAAGTACGGTTTCCTCGACGTCGTGTCGCGAGCGACGGGCGGACAGTTTCACTCCATCATGTTCAAAGCCAACTGGGGCCGCGCCATTCCCGACGTTCTCTTCCTGATCGGGCTGCAGTTTCCCGGCGTCTACCTGGTCGCGATCGTGGCGGGCATCGTGCTGATGGCGCGCGCGTGGCGCGGCTCTCCGGCACTCTACGCGCTCGCCCTCATGTTCTGCGTCAACACACTGTTCTTCATGACGTTCGACACCTGGGACCGCTTTGCATTCCTGCTCCCCAGCTTTCTCATGCTTTCGTTCGCCGCATCCTTCGCGGTTGATGCGCTGGTTCGCCGTGCGCGCGGCCGCCCCGCCCTGGCAGCGGCGGTTGCGGCCCTCTGGGTTCTCGCGGTGGGCGCACCCATTTATCTCTACGCCCACACGGCGCGCTGGGGCCGCGACCCGCAGAGTGTCTGGCACCGGCACTACAATAACGATTACACGGCCAACAACTACGACCAGGCCGAGTACACGGCCAATCCCAACCGGAGAAACTACCGCGACGTCACCTATTTCGCCGAGGAGCTGTTCCGGAAATTGCCGCGCAACTCCGTCCTGCTCGACACCGATTCACGCACGCTCTACCCGCTGCGTTACATTCAGACCTACGAGAACCAGCGGCCCGATATCAAGCTGCGCCTCTACAACTCATGGGGATTCAGCAATTGGGGAGTTTCTCCCGAGCAGGTGCTGGATGGATTCGACGAGGCGTACCAGCGCCGCGCCAATCTCTTCATCACCACGACCGACCACCCCTTCAAAGAGCTGATCGACGTGGCAAATACGAAGCGCGACTACCACTTCGAGAAGTACCCACTGGACGACAGGCTCTATATCTACCGGCTGGCCGTTCCCAAATAGCGCTCCACCGGAGCGAACCAATTCCGGCGTCCAACCTATAAGCAGTGGGTGAATCCACATGACGATGCGAGCCGGAATTCTGGTGACGACGCTAGTATTGATAGCGGGAATGCAGGGAGGCTCCGCGATGGCCGCGGACATTCCCTGGAAGCGCATTCCCGACGCCCGCAATCTCACCCAGGAGCAGCGCGACTTTGTGGCGCACACGATGAGCAGCGCCGTCTGTTATGGCGGTTGTGCGGGCACCATCCTGGATTGTGTGAACAGGAACGACCCCATCGGCATCCGCCTCGCCAACTTCCTGGCGCGACGCGCGGCGGCCGGCGCCAACTACGACAAGCTCATGGCTGCCGTCGACAAGCGCCGTCTCTCTGCGTTTCCGCCCGACACCATGCACGTCGATCTCGGCAGCATGCTCCCATCCGGCAATGCCAATGCGCCGGTCCAGGTTGTCATCTACGCCGACTTCGACTGCCCGACCTGCCAGGCGGCGGCGACCGCGCTCCGCAAGGAGAGCCTTTCCGGAGCAGGCACGTTCGCCCTGTGGTTCAAGAACTACCCGCTCGCGCAGGATGACCGCGCACTGGTCGCCGCGCGCGCGTATCTCGCGGCGGAAAAGCAGGGGCATGGATGGGAGATGTTCGATGGGCTCATGGCGCACACCGGTGATCTGACCGACGACGCGATCGACAACATCGCGGACGCGGCCGGTGTCGATCTGGTTCAGTTTCACACCGATCTCAAGAGTCCGGAATTGCTGGCGCGTGTGCGGGCCCAGAAGGCCGAGGCGCAGAAGTGCGGCTTCGACCACGTCCCCGGCATCCTTGTGAACGGGAAGCCGTATCTCGGACCCAAGACGGCCGGCGAGATCCTGGATCGTATTGCCGAAGAGCACGACCTCGCCGCCGTGCACACCGCGTCGAAGTAGGCGCGACGTGCGCCGCCGGGCTAGGGCTTTTTCTCGCGGCGCGCGAAGAACATGAAGGCCGCAACACTCACCGCGTTGACGACCACCGCGATCACGTTCCACACGATGATCGGCCGCGACCCGATCAACACTCCATAATAGAGCCACACCACCTGGAAGACGCACATCACGGCCGGCATGGTCGGATTCATGCCGCGCGTGGATTGCTGGCGCAGCATGCGCACGAGGTCGGGCATGGCGGCGAAGGTGGTGCCGAATCCGGCCACGAAGCCCACGATTTCGGAGTTGGGCGCGTTGGAAATCATGAAGGCCGACGACGATACACCAAGACCGCGCGAATCAACAGCGGTTGTGGATGGCTGGGTGGCGCGGTGAAACTACGCAGCCAGGACCCGCCGGTTGATGGATTTCCCCACCGTAGGGCCGGCCCCGATCTTGGCTTCCCCACGCCATGAACTGGCTAAAAGCATGACTTCTCGACATTTGCCTGCCAGACGCCAACCCCGGCCTCTTACGCCCGGAATCTGACACAGTCCTTGCTAGGGAATCTATGCCGAGTTCTGCCGGGGAGTCAGTCGAGCTCGAGTATCACCATGAGTCCGAAGCTGCGGCCTTTCCGGCTGCAAAATCTGCATTCCAAGGTTGCGCCGTCGGTGCGAAACCGGCGCGGCAGCGTTATCATCGAATTCGCTCTCGTAGCCCTGATCTTCCTCGGGCTCATGTTTGCGGTGTTCGACCTCGGCCGGCTCTTCTACGTAGAGTTTGTGATTCACAGCGCAGTGCGCGAAGCGTCGCGCTTCACCGTGACCGGCAACGTCCTCCCCGACCCGAACAACCCGGGCAAGGTTCTTTCGCGCATCGATTCCATTATTGCGAGGCTGCAACGAGCGGCGCCCGGCCTGGGAGTCGAAGTTGCCCGCATTTCCGTCATCGGTCCTGCCGGCCCCGGAGATCCGGGCGGCCCGGGCGACCTGGTGACGATCCGTGTCGACTATGACATCGAGCTCCTGACCCCGGTGTTCCGGCCGCTGTTTCCCAATGCGACGCACCGTTACTCGGTGTCGCTCGTCTCCCAGAACGAACCTTTCTCGTCCTAAGCACGACGGAGCCACCATGAAATTGCGCTTTCTTGGTTCGAACCGCGGAACCGCCATTGTCGAATTCGCCATCGCGTTGCCACTGCTCATTCTGATGCTGCTCGGCCTGGTCGATCTATGCGTGCTGCTGGACGCGAAAATGCGTCTGATCTGCCTCAGTCGTGAGGCGGCCAACGTGCTCTCGCGAGGCGCGGATTTCCAGTCTACTTTTACCGCAGTCGAAAACGCCGATACCGGACTCGATCTCAACGGTGCCAACGGGTGCATCATCCTGACGCGGATCGCGCTCGATCCGAAAGGACGCCCCATCATCATCGCCCAACAGACGGTGGGCGGTCTTTCTCATGCCAGCGCGGTCGGAACCTTGCCGCCCAACGCCCCGTCCGCGCCGGCTGCGGTTCCCAACGGACGCACCATCCCGCCCAACATGTCTCTGGTCATTGCCGAGGTGTACGCCAGGAAGGACCACTTCTATGGAAATTCCGGCCTGCTGCCCGGAGGCGGATCGATCGTGATGGGGAGTCTTGCCGCGTTCTGATCATTTCACCACGGAAAGAACACCATGAAACTCAGCTCAACCACGGCACACAATTCCAACGCGCAGAGAGGCTCGATCATCATCATGATGGCGATCGCCATCGTTGCGCTGTTGGCAATCATGGGACTCGCGATCGACACCGGACGGTACGTCGTGGTGAAGGCGCAGCTGGCCAAGGCCTGCGACGGCGCCGCGCTCGCCGGCGCACGCAACCTACCGATCGGTCAGGCCCCCGCCAAACAGGCCGCGTACGAATACGCGGAGATGAACTTCGCGGGCGGCTTCATGAACACGACATCGCACGGCTTCGTGGTGGGGTTCGGGAGTGATCCGCAGAATCCGAGGGTGGCGATCGACGGAACGGCGAACATGCCGACCACGTTTCTGCGCGTGGTGGGAATCGACAACGTGCTTGTGCATGCTACGGCGGAAGCGGAGCGACGGCCGATTTCCGTCGCCATGGTGCTGGATAATTCCGGATCGCTCGACAAAGGCTACAACGGCGTCGACGCCATCGGTTATCTGAAGGATGCCGCGCAGAACTTCGTCGGCTACTTCGACGACAACGCGGACAAGATGAGCCTGACTTTGTTTTCAACCGGGACGGTGTTGGACTATCCGCTCAATCACGCCTTCACGACGCCGATGAGGCAATCGTTCACGGGGATGCAGGCTCGCCAGGACACCAACCTCAGCGATCCTCTCATCCAGGGAACGCAGCAGCTCGACAAGGATCCCGATCCTGCGAGCTTCAAGGCGCTGGTGTTCTTCACCGACGGGCGTCCCACGGCGCTGCGCGGTGTGTTCCGCGTGGGCGCCACCAATTACGATGCCGTCATCGCCGGCGACCAGGACCCCGCGGGGCCTGTCGACCCGCAGCTGTACCAATACGATCAGTTCCACACCGCCATGAAGGGCGTTCGTTACACAAGCGCCACGCTTCCGAATGGAATGCCGGCAACGGCGTTGAATCTGCAGGGCCTGGCGGGCGCCAATCTCCTCGCGGCGGCGGCCGCCGCGCGACGCGATGGAATCGCGGTTTATGCGATCGGGCTGGGCAACCCGCGCGCCACCAAGCCGTGGATTCAGCCCGATGGCCGCCTGATGATGGAGATTGCCAACGTGCCCTCGGGAACCGACCCCATCACCGGCCAGGTCATGAACAATCCCACGTACGATCCCAGTCAGCCCAAAGGCGGATTCTATTTCGCACCGGATGCCGACGGGCTCAAAGCCGTGTTCGAGCAGGTCGCGCGCGAAATCGTCCTGCGACTCACGCAGTAGGCGCAAATCAGCCGGAAAACCGGCGCTCATCGATTTCTCGAATTACTTCGCCAGCTCGTAGAAATACTTCACGAACGACATGGTCGCGCCGTCGAACCCTTCCATCTTGGGATTCGTCGACTCGATCAGATAGTACTCGTCGGGTGCGTGCGCGCCGCTGCCGTGTCCGAGTCCCCAGTGGCCGGACGCCAGCTTGAGCGGCTCGCCGGTGAACACATAGCCCGGGTACGAACCGGCACCGCGCGGCCACATCACCGGGTCGATGCCGGAGCGCTTGAGCAACGCGATCTGCGCCTGGATGAGGCGCGCCGTCGCCACCGTTGAGGTGGGATCGTAGCCTCCGCTCACGTTGACCTCGATGTCGCCAAAACCGTGCGCGGCAAGATGCGCTTTGAGTGCGGCGACTGCCGCATCCCTGGTCATGTCGGGGACGAGACGCAAGTCGAGCTTGGCTTCGGCGCGGTGGGGCAGAACTGTTTTTCCTCCCGGCCCGGTGTAGCCGGCAACCAGTCCCTCGATGTTCACCGTCGGTTGCGAAACCAGGCGCTCGTTGGCTGCCTGCCACGGCAGATCATCAATCCAGTGCGACACCGTGAGCTGCTTCTTTTCCATGGCTTCGTCGCGCCGCTTCGCCGCCTCCGCAATCATCGCTTTCTCTTCGTCGGACATGGGACGCGGCTTCGGATAGTTGTCGATGGTGATCGTGTTGCCATCCGGCGATACCAGCGTGTCGAGCGCTTTCACCAGGTGCCAGGTCGGACTGTCGACCATGGCCTTGAGCGATGAGTGAACGTCCTTCCCCGGTCCCCGTCCCCATTTCTCTCCGCTCGAGATGAGCTGGAGCTCGACAACACCTTTGGCGCCGAGGCTCACAGTCACCGTTCCATCTGGATCCTGCTCCGCCGAAGGCATGAACACGCCAATGCACTTGCTGAGCGCGGCCTCCACTTCCGGCTTGTGCACGATTTGTCCGATGTGCGGCGAACCGATTTCCTCTTCGCCTTCGGCCACCATCACGAGATTGACGGGCATTTTCTTGTTGGCCGCGCGGATGGCGTGCAGCGCGGCGAGAAGCGCCGCCTCGGGTCCCTTTTGATTGACGGCACCACGTCCGACGATCACCTTGCCGAACCCTTCCTTGTCGACGATGCGCCCTTCGAGCGGCGGCGACGTCCACTCTTTGGGATCGAACTGCTTCACGTCGTACATGAAATACAGTCCCACCGTCTTCCTGGCGCCCGCGTCGAGCGTGGCAAACACGCCCGGCTTGCCGTCGGTCTGTACAATGGTGACCTGCTGGAAGCCCGCATCCTTCGCCAGCTGCGCCATCCGCTCCGCGCCTTCGGCGGAGTTGAGATTCTCGGCGGCAATCGACGGCAGCGCGATCCACTCCTGGAGTCGCTTCACCGCTTCGTCGTGATGCGCGGTGACCTGCGTCTGGATGTCCTTGAAATTGTCGGCGGCGCGCGCGGCATGCGTCGCGCTTATCGTGAGTAGTGTCGCCAGGGCGACCAGGGTGCGAACCGGTCTCATGCAGGGGTCCTTTCGGGGTTGGGAGTCGGGAGAGAATGGACTCTACGGGGCAGCGCCGTCAATTGGC
>DATEHD010000420.1:0-2049 GCA_035279765.1 Candidatus Krumholzibacteriia bacterium
CCATTGCGCGCTACCGCGAGGCCCATGACCTTTTGTTTCCGAAACGCAACGTGGAGAAATACCTGTGAAGCAGACCATGAAGATGTCCACCGCATTGATCAGTGTTACCGACAAGACCGGCCTCCCGGAGCTGGCCGCGGCGCTCTCCGCGCGCGGGATTCATCTCATCGCGTCGTCGGGGACGCGCGCGTTCCTCGAAGAGCAGGGAATGTCCGTGGAGGAGATTTCGGCGTACACGGGAAGCCCGGAGATTCTCGGCGGCCGTGTCAAGACGCTGCACCCGAAGATTCACGGCGGCATTCTCGCCGACCGCGACAATCCCGAGCATGTGCGCACGCTCGAGGCGCACGGCACGCCGCCCATCGACTTCGTGATCGTGAACCTGTATCCATTCGAGGAGAAGTACCGCTCGCGCCTCGCGCCCGCCGAGATGATCGAGTACATCGACATCGGGGGCATCACGCTCATTCGGGCGGCAGCCAAGAATCACAAGCACGTCACGCTCGTCACCGATCCCTCGCAGTATGCGGCCGTGATCGATGAGATCAAGCGCGACGGCGCGACCACGCTGGCGACGAGAACGCGTCTCGCTGCCGACGCCTTTGCGCTGACGGCGACGTACGACGCCGCCATCAGCCGCTTCATGCGCGAGCAGTCGCCGCCCGAAGGCCTGCCGGATCGTCTGCCCATCGGCCTCACCAAGGTGACCGACGTGCGCTACGGCGAGAACTCGCACCAGCGCGGTGCGCTCTATCGCACGATCGGCCCGTCGCCTTTCACCGCGATGACGCAGACGCAGGGCAAGGAGCTTTCGTTCAACAACTACCTCGACGTGATGGGCGCCTTCGCCCTGGTGCGCGACCTCGGACCCGGCGGCGTGGCCATCATCAAGCACAACAATCCGTGCGGCGCCGCATGGCTCGGCGATCCCCTGGCATCCTGGCGGCGCGCGCTCAAGACCGACACGGTGAGCGCGTTCGGCGGTGTGGTGGCGGTGAATGGAGAGCTCAGCGGCCCGCTCGCCGAAGAGATGAACGAATTATTCCTGGAAGTAGTGGTCGCCCGGACCGTCTCGAAAGAGGCCGCTGCTTTGTTTGCCAGGAAGAAGAATTTGCGAGTGGTCACCATCCCTGCGGAATGGTGGTCGGCGCCGGCACCCGCCATGATGGGCGTGTGGATGTACGACGTCGCCCTCATCCAGGACGAAGACAGCGGATTCCCCGAGCTCGGTGAGCTCAAGACGGTGACCAAGCGCACGCCGTCGCCCGCGGAATCCACAGCCCTCCACATGGCGTGGAAAGTGGCGAAGCATGTGAAGTCCAACGCCATCGTGGTGGCGGACCAGGACGGCACAGTGGGAATCGGCGCCGGGCAGATGAGCCGCATCGATTCATCGCACCTCGCGGTGCGCAAGGCCGGCATCGCCGGTCTCGAGGTGAAGGGTGCTGTCGCCGCTTCGGATGCATTCTTCCCGTTCGCCGACGGCGTCATGGAGCTGGCGAAGTCGGGCATCGCGGCGGTCATCCAGCCCGGTGGCTCGATCCGCGACGATGAAGTGATCGAAGCGGCCAACGGCGCCAACCTGGCGATGGTGTTCACCGGACGGCGGCATTTCCGCCACCTTTAATTATTTTTCTCGCGCGGCAGAGCCGCGCGAACTCAGTCTCAGTAGCAGTACATGGCACAAAACGGCATCGTCATACTCGACTACGGCAGCCAGTTCACGCAGCTGATCGCGCGACGCATCCGCTCGGAGGGCGTGTTCTCGCAGATCCTGCCTTGGAATGCGAGCGCCGCGCGCATTCTTGAAAACCATCCGCGCGGGGTCATTCTCTCCGGCGGGCCCGCCAGCGTCTTCGACGACGGCGCGCCCACGCTTCCGCCCGACATCTGGAAGTGGAACCTGCCCGTGTTTGCGATCTGCTACGGCATGCAGCTCGTCGGCCGTGACCTCGGCTTCGAGGTGGTGCGCGTGGGCAAGGCGGAGTATGGCCACACGGACATTCGCGCCGATGTGAACAGCGCGCTGTTCCGGGGCACTCCTGACAA
>DATEHD010000421.1:0-5962 GCA_035279765.1 Candidatus Krumholzibacteriia bacterium
GCAGGTGCAGGCGCTGGAGGACGAGCTCAAGGACCGCTTCGGCGAGCTTCCGCGCCCCGCGCAGGACCTGATCGACCTCGCCCGGGTGAAGCTCGAGGCCCAGCTCCTGGGAATCCTGATGGTCCACATGCGGGATCCGAACACGGCCCGGGCGGGAGCCCGGGCCCAGGGTGGACGGGAGGGGCGCGGCGTGGTACTCAAGCGCGACTTGGACCTCATCCCCGGCGAGGCCACGCTGGAATTTGCGCCGGGACGGGCGCTTACGCCGCAGGCCTGTGCCCGGCTTTCTGAAACTTTTGGGCGCCGGATTTTGTTTAAGTCGGGGAAGAATTTCGCCGTAACGCTGCGCGGCCAGCCTCCCGAGCGGGTTCTGAACGAGGTGAATAACCTGTTGCAAATCGCCCGCTTCGCAAGTAAAATCAACGCTTTACCAAGAAAATAGGCGTCGCCTCTCTGCACCTTTTCCCCGTCCGATCTCGCTGTTCGGAAAGGAGTCTCGTCCGATGAAGTTCGCTCGTTTGTGGCTTGGACTGGTCGCGATCGCGTCGATCGCGCTCACCGGTTGTTCCAAGCGTGAAGATTTGAAGCTGGCGGAAGTGAAGGATCGCGTCATTACGATCCACGAATACGAAGACGCCTATGGCCGGGTGAAGCCCGAGTTCCTTCCGAAGAAGACGGGGGAAGAGGGGAAACGCGAATTCCTCGACACGATGGTCAACCGCGACGTCATGGCCGTCAAAGCGGACGAGCTGGGCTATGACAAGGACCCGTCGGTTGCGCAGGGGATGGAAGCGTTTCGCCGCATGACGGACCAGGTGGCGTTCCTGCGCAAACAGATCGGCGAGATCAAGGTGTCCGATGCCGACGTGCAGAGGTTCTACGATCTGAAGGGCACGACGATCAACTTCAAGCGCATCCTCTGCGATCGCAAGGAGCAGGCGGACGAGGCCTACGACGCTCTCAAGAAGGGCGACGAATTCACCGCCGTGCTCACGCGCTACTCCACATCCGATGACGCCAAGGACGGTGGCACCGTGATCAGCGCGCCGTTCGGCGCGTTGTTGCCCCAGCTCGACGAGCCGGTGTTCAAGCTCCCCGTGGGCGGATTCACCGAGCCCATCTTCACGCCGCAGGGCTGGGTCATCATCCAGGTGGTGAAGATCGACAAGACCAAGAAGAACGAGGAGAAGTTCGAGGATGTGAAAGAGCGCATCCGCACGCAGATCCAGAATGAGCGCGAAACGGTGGCGGTCAACGACTACACCGAGACGCTGCGCGAGAAGTACGGCGTCACGTGGAACTACGACAGCATGGAAATCATCTTCAAGGCACTGCCGCCGGACAAGCCCGTCGACGCCGCGATGAGCCGCGACCAGGAAGTCTATCCGCTTCTGTATTTTGAAGCCGGCGACCTCGACAAGCCCGTCGTGTCGTACCCGGGCCGCACCATCTCGATCAAGGACTTCTCGGATCTCTACGATCGTGCGTCGTTCTACAACCGCCCGCGCCGCGAGATGCGCCTGGGCGGCATTCGCGGCTTCCTCACCGTGAACATCATGAATGACATCTCGAGCGACGCCATTGCCAAGTCCAACATCGAAAGCGATCCCGAGGTCAAGAAGCTGCTCGACACCAAGCACGACGAGCTCATGGTGAGCCTGATGTACGAAGACCTCGTCAACAAGAAGACGATCATCACGTACGACCGCCTGCAGGGTTACTACAACGACAACCAGGCCAGCCTGCGTTCGCCCGAGCGCCGTAACTTCGGCATCGTGATCACGGGCGACCAGGAGACGGCGCTGAAGGCACAGGAAGAGATGCTTGCCGGCAAGCCGATGGCGGTTGTCGCCGCCAGCTACAGCACCGACAGCGAAGTGCTCGAGAAGAAGGGCCAGACCGGTCTCGTCCTGCGCGGTGAGATTCCCGATGCGGACAACGTGGGCTTCAGCATGCAGAGTGTCGGCGAGGTGAGCACGCCCTTCCAGGTATCCAACGGCTGGATGGTGCTCAAGCTGATGGAGCTCTCACCCGAACGCACGTTCACCTTCGACGAATCGCGCGACCGTATCGAAGCGGCGCTGCGCGAGCAGGACAACGACAAGCGCCTCAAGGAGCTCCTGGCCAAGTGGAAAGACGAGTACAAGGTCGTCATCCACGATGAGAACCTCAAGAAGGTCAAGCTGCCCGAACGGGTGCAGCAGCAGATCCAGGACATCAAGGGGAAGAAGGAAAAGGACCAGCTGAGCAAGAGCTGAGCTTTTTTCCAGCCGTCCCGACACCCGTGTCGGTCCGCCTGGACAGGTGTCACAACCGGAGTCGTGATTTGTCCGGTACCCGGTCAAAGAATCGCCGTGCGATAGGGGGCTTCGTGCCCCCTATCGTCTTCTTGGCGCTGTTCGGCCTCGCCGCGCTCGCGGCCTGCGAGCGGCGTCCCGTCGGCCACGCGGGCGACGACCCCGGCTCCGTCGTGGCAAAAGTTGACGGCCATCCGTTGTACCAACGCGATCTGGAATCGTATCTTCCTGAAACGGAGCGCAGCGAGGTGACGGCGGAGGACCGCAGTGCGTCCTTCAACCGCTGGCTCGCCACGCAGCTTCTGTACGACGAGGCGCAGCGCGGCGGGCTGCAGATCTCGCGCGAGATCGACTGGAAGCTCGAGCAGTACCGGCGCGATCTGGTGGCCGACAAGCTCCTGCAGGATGTCCTGAACGAGCGCGCCGTGGTGAGCAAGGAAGAAGTAATGGCGTACTACAAGGCGCACCATGATGAGTTCAACCTCGAGGTGCGCGTGAGCCACATCCTCACCAACAATCCGGAGGATGCGGAGGAAGCGCTCGAAATGTTGAAGACGCGTCCGTTCTCGTGGGTGGCGCGCAAGTACTCGGTGGACAAGCACACCGGCGCCGGCGGGGATCTCGGTTATCTCTCGCGCGGCAACATGCCTGTGGAGTTCGAAAAAGTGGTGTTCAAGATGCGCGTGGGCGAAGTGAGCAAGGTCGTGGAATCGGAATTCGGATACCACATCTTGAAGCTCACCGACGTGCGGCCGTCGCTCAACGAGCTTCCGTACGAATCGGTAGCGCAGGAGATCTCGCGCGAGCTCCTCTTGCGCAAGCGCACGGCCGTCTACGACAGCCTGATTACATCGCTGCGCAAATCGGCCAAGGTCGACGTGGTCGACCCGGATCTCAAGTATGCGCTCGAGCTGGCCGATTCGCTGGCGAAAGCACGCGCGGCCGAGGACACAAGCGCCACGCGCGGCTTTACGCAGGCCGTGCCCGAGCCGAGAATGTCCGCGCGTCCCGATAGCTCTGTGGTGGATACCACCGGAGGAGAATAGTGTTGAAGCATCGTGTGGTTTTTCTCGTGATGCTGGTGCTGGGTGGCGCAACCGCGGTGGCGCGGGCGCAGGATGCAAAAAAGAACGAGACCCACCCGCAGGTGCAATCGCCCGCGCCGGTCACGGCGCCGGGTGAGACGCCGGCACCGGACAAATCGCCGGCCGCGGACACTCCGCAGAAGGGCGAGATCATCGACCGCATCGTGGCCGTGGTCGAGGACGAAGCCATTTTCGAGAGCGACGTCGACCAGGCGGTTCGCCAGTACTTCTTCCAGCAGGGCAAGACGCAGGTCACACCGGCCGAGCGCGACGAAGCCTTTGGCGAGGCGCTCGAGAGTCTCATCAATGACAAGCTCGTGCTCGCGCAGGCGGGACGGCTCGACATCGACGTGCCGTTCGCGGACGTCGAGAGCCAGGTGACCAAGGCCATCGACGACAACACCAAGCAGCTGGGCGGTGAAGAAGCGTTCAACAAGCAGCTCGAGGCCGAAGGGCTCACGATGGATGATCTGAAGAAACTCTACCGCACGCAGATTCGAAATCGCATGCTTGTCGAGCGCGTGCTGCAGAAGGACATGGCCAAGGATCGCAAGGATCCGACGCCGGAACAGCTGCGCCAATTTTACGACGACAACAAGGCGCGCTTCCCGTTGCGCCCCGAAGTGGCGCACCTGAAGACAATCTTCATCGGCTTCGACACGTCGACGGGCTCAACCGGCGAAGCCAGGAAGAAGATCGACGCATTGCGCACGCGCATCGTGAACGGCGAGAAATTCGAGGATGTGGCCAAGGCCGAATCCGATGATCCGAGCGCCGCGGTCGGCGGCGACCTCGGCTTCGTGAAACCGGAAGATCTGCGTGAGCCAAACTTTCAAAAGGCGGCGGCGACGCTGGAGCTCGGCCAGTTGAGCGAGCCCGTGCTCACCGTGTACGGCTATCACCTGATCGAAGTGACGGATAAGCGTCCGGACACGGGTGAGGTGCGGTTGCGTCATATCCTCGTCCGCGCCGAACCCACCGACAAGGACGTGCAGGAGGTGTTCGGCACCGCCAACAAAATTCACGCCGACCTGATGGCGGGTGCTTCCTTCGACTCGCTGGCGGCGCGCTACAACACGGATCCGGCCGCGGACAAGAAGGGCGACCTGGGCTGGCTCAAGGTTTCCGAACTGCCGGACTTCTTCCGCGATGTACTTTCGAATTTGAAGCCCGGCGAGATCAGCCAGGTCACGCGCGAGTCCACGGGATTTCGCATCGTGCAGCTGGTGGAGCGGGACCCCGAGCGTCCCTACGAGTACGCGGAGATCAAAGACGAGCTCAAGCAGTACTACGCACAGCAGAGCTTTGGATCGTCGTACGACCAGTACGTGAAAGATCTGCGCAAGAAATTCTCAGTGGAGATGCGCAACTAACGCGGCTCATCGCTTGCAAGCGAGGCGTGTAGCGTTTTCGCGAGTGCGGATGCCTGCGCGCGCAGCTCGGGAACGGCGGTTGATTCCCACAATGCCGGCCGTCGCGCCGCGCCGAGTGTGTAGAGCACGCGCGACGCACTTCCCTTTCCGTCAATAACCGCCCCGTCTTCACGCGTTTCCATTCCGATTCCCAACCGGTCCGGAACCACGGCGCCGCTCGCGCGCAGGCTCGCAACCAGCGGATCGTTCGAGCGCGCGAGATCGCCGTCGGGCCCGGTGCAGTTGATCACCACATCGACAACGCGATAGTCGACGATGCCGTCGCGGCGGCGCACGTCGACGGCCACCTGGTTGCCGTCGGGTGTGCACGCCGCAATACGACCTGCAACGATGGTGAGAGCCTGGGTGCCGATGAGCGCATGGACGCGCTCGGCCACGCGCGTCGACATGCGGTGGCGGTGTGCGTCCCAGAAGGGACGGACATGGCGGTGAAAGCGGGCCTGCTCGCGCGGCGGCATCCGGTTCCATAACTGAGCGGTAATGGGGCGAAGCCCGTTGAGCACGTCGCGCCAGTCCTGCTCGTTCTCCTCCGCGCGCCGTGATTCGCGGCGAATGATGGCGAGCAACTCGCGCGCCGAGCCATTCCACGGCGCCAGAGCGTGCGACGGCTCGATGACACCGGGCTTGGTTGCATAATCGCGGTGTGACAGCGGGAGCAGTCCGTGTCGCGACACCGCGACAAAACGCGCGTTGGGATTGTTTTCGTGGAGAAGCAGAACCGCGTCGACCATGGTGAGGCCGGTGCCGATGACAAGCGCCGTTGTGATGCCGCGGACGCGTTTGAGTGCGCCCGGCGCCCACGGGTCGCGCACACAATGCTCATCGTCGAGATTGCCGCCGGCGATGTTGCGCGGCGGCAGATTGCCGATCGCGAGCACGACGCGGTCCGCATCCAGCGTAGCGCCGGAGTGAAAAAGCGCGCGCATGCCGCCTTCCGGCAACGGTTCGAGAGCCACCACCTGCTCGCCGCGCGTTTCGATTTGGACGCCCGCATTGTTCTGCGCGCGAGCACTCTCCAGCACGTGTTCGAGATAATCTCCATAGCGCGAGCGCGGCACGAACGCATCGCCGGTGGCGCGTGGATCGTCGCAGCGGAGCCAGTCGAGAAAATGTCCTTCGTCGTCCGCGAGCGCTCCCATGCGACCCG
>DATEHD010000422.1:0-6376 GCA_035279765.1 Candidatus Krumholzibacteriia bacterium
AAAAAAGAAACGAGAGTAAAACCCCCAACTACCGTGACGCGGAAACGCTCATCAGAGGCTCATGCGGCAACCGTTGGTATCCAATAGCGTGAAGAGCCTTGGCGCACAAGCAGGCGAGGGATTGCTCTCGTTTGCGCGGCATTGTAGACGGGGTCCCCAGCGATTGTCAACGAGGCAGCAAGGGCGATGGTGGCTGATGGAAGCCACAAAGTGGCTGGCAGGTAAGGTAGAGGATGAGATGGTGGTGGCGGTGTCCCCGGGTGTCACGCTGACCGAGCGGGCATCCAGGAACACCGCGGCGCCGGTCAGCGCTTTCTAAGCCACCAGAACAGGTCGACGAGCTCGATTCGCATTAGGGGCACCCCTTTCAAAGGAGAACCTGAATCAACCCATCGGCGCGGACGCCAAACGGTGCCGCGTCACCAAGGGATGTCGCATAGCCCATGCCCCCGGTCGGAAGAGGCTGACCCAATGAGTAAGCACAAGCCCCTAAGCGCTTTTACGCAGAGCAATTACGCTGGTGAGGTCGTCGTCGCGGCGGCCTCCCCCGAAAGAGGTGATGGTCGAGAGCAGTGCATTTTGCAATTCGCCCGGTGGTAAGTTCCGGTTCGAGCGGATGAAATGGACCAGCCGGTCCTCACCGAACTCCTGCCCGCCGGCGTCGGTTTGCTCGGTCACGCCATCGGTATAGAGGAAGAGCAGGTCTCCGGGGCGGAAGGCCACGGTGCCTTCGTCGAAGCGGTGGAGGCGGCTGGCACCCAGCACCATGCCCCCGTTGCCGAGCCTGTCGATGAAGCCGCGCGTGGAAAGCAGGGCGGGGCACTGGCCGGCGTTGGAGAAGGTCAATGTCGAGCGCGCCAGGTCCAGCACGCCGCAGAAGAAGGTCGCAAACTGGCCGGGCTTGGCGTTGTCGAGCAGGTATTCGTTGAGCTCCTGGTTGAGCGCCGCGGGTGCGAGGCCGCCCTTGAGCGCACGGTTCTTGAATACCGCCTGCAAGGACGCCATCAACATGGCGGCCGGAATTCCTTTCCCACTCACATCGCCGATGGCAATCACGATGCGCTCGTCATCGAGGGCGAAATAGTCGTAATAATCGCCGCCCACTTCGGTGGAGCTCACCATCTGGCCGTGCAGCTCCACGCCCTGGTGGCGCGGCGGCGAAGAGGGAAGCAGCGCGTGCTGGATCTCACGCGCGAGCATGACCTCGTTCTTCAGGCGCTCCTTCTCGACCATCGCCTTCACGAGCTCGGTGTTCTCGATCACGAGGGCGAGCTGTTCCGCGAAAGTCTCGAGCAGCTCACCGTCGGCACGCCCGTACACGAGCCCCGAGCGTTTCTGCCCGAGCAGTGCCAGGCCCAGCAGGCGGTCGGGCGCCGCGATCGGCACGCAGACAGACAAGGACGGCACGTTCAGCACACCGCGCGACGCCGCATCGAGGTGGGGACGCTCCCACGAGCGATCCAGAAACTCCGCCAGGAGCGGTGTGCGGTAGCGTTTGAAATAGCGACCAAGAAAGCACTCGGGGCTGAATTCACCCGGAAGTGCCGCCACATCGCCGTTGCTGCGCACCAGCGACAGCGTGCGGTCGCCACGGCGCACGTACACGGCGGCGAAAGACGGGTGCAGCAGCGCGTCGCAGCGCTCGAGAAACAGGTCCAGCACTTCGTCGGGTGCGGTGGCACGCGATGCGCGCCGTCCGAAGTCGATGACCTCCTGCTTGTAGACATACTCGGCGCGATAAAACAGCCTGTCGACGATGGTCTGCAGGCGCGTGCGCAGCGGGGCGAACACGATGGCGAGCACGAGCACCGCGGCGGGCATCCACACAAATTCGCCCAGCCCCAGCTCGCGCGAGAGAAATCCGCCCACCGTGTGCACGACGACGTAATAGCCGGCCACGAGGAGCCCGGTGAGGAGCGCGTAGAAGAGACTCTTGCGCACCACCGTGTTGAGCTCGATGGCGCCGTGTTTCAGGATGGCGTAGCCGAACCCGAACGGCACCAGCCCCAGGCAAAGCTCGGCAATGACCGCGCCGTGCGATCCGGTGTCGCGCCGGATGCTCGCGTACAGCGTGGTGGCAACAAAGGGCGTGAGTCCCACCAGCGTGGATGCGATCACGACGCGCAGCTTCTGCTTCTGCGCGCGTGGGGATCGCCGGTAGGAACGGATGAACACCGCGAGCGACGCAATCACGTACACCGCGAAATACACGGCGGAGGCGGTGAGCAATACCGTCTCCGCGGTTTCGTACGGAGGCTGGAGCGAGAAGCGCCGCAGCCCCAGGAACGCACTCAGCGCGATGAGCAACAGCCCGGGGACATAGAGCTGGGCCGTGCGCCACGCGCCGTGAATGCCTTCGCGCGCGCCGCGATCGGGAAAGCGCAGAAAGAAATGCAGCAGCGTGGCAGGGAACACCAGCACGAATGCATCCCCGCTGATTTCTCCCGCCAGCTGCAACAATGGACTTGCCGACGCCGGACGGTCGGTCAGGAAAAAGGCGAGGATGGACGTGTTAGCCGCGAAGAGTACCCCCAGCGTATCCGGCCGCCGCAGATACACCCACATCCCCACGGAGAGAAAAGCCAACGCGAGCAGGAGGAGACCCGCGCGCTCGAGCAGATCGGAGCGCGGTACACGCGCGTAATGTACGGTCTGATGCAGCACGACGCCGTCGCGCCGGAGCTCGAAATCCTGCGCCGCGAAAGCGTGGTTGTTCGCGACGAGGTACTGGTAGTGCGCATAATTGCGAAGACGCTCGCCATTGACGGCGAGGATCTCATCGCCAGGATGGATGGCGGCCGCGTTGGGACTGTCCTCGCGCACGGTTTGGACAAGCAGATTGCGCATCTCGAGGCCGGAATACGGTCCAGTGACGCGCTCGCGGGCTCCGGGAACCTCGAGCAGAACGATCGACAGGACGAAGACGAGCAGGGCCGGCCGCAGCGCGGAACCGAGCCGGTCGCGAGGATAGGTAGTACGAGCCGGAACTGGGGGAGTCATGGGTGCCTCCTCACGCGGCGCTCCCGCCGGAACGAAAGCGTGGCGAGTAGCGGCCAAATGGTCAAGGGATTCCGCGCCGGCAGAGCCCCTCAGAATCGCGTTGCGGGGCCCCGTTTGCGTATGCTACTCTACGAATTCTAAATCAATTACCTCGTATTGCTCAGGAGTTAAAACGGAATGACGACGACCACCGCGCGCCGCGCCAAGAAAAACCTCAATCAAGACCAACTGGTCACCACCACGTTTCGCCTGACGGAATGGGCCCAGGCCCACTTCAACCAGGTCATCATCGGCGTTGTGGCGCTTGTGGCCGTGGTTGCGGTCCTGGTGTTCGTGGCCAACAGCCGCGAAAGCGGCGCCAAGCAGGCCGAGCGCGAGATGGGAAGCGCCATCACCATGATGGGCCAGGGCCAGTATGCCACGGCGAAGGAAAACTTCCAGCAGGTGGCGGACCGTTTCGGAGGCGCGCAGGGAGCGTCGGCACGCTTCTTCAAGGCCGAGTGCGAGCTGCACCAGAACGACTACAAGGCCGCGGCCGACGACTATGACGCGTACCTCGCGCGCGTGAAGGACTACCCGATGTTCGAAGGCTCGGCGCTGATGGGCAAGGCCCTCGCGCTGGAAGGACTCGGAAATTATCTGGAAGCCGCCAACAGCATGGCTGCCGCGGTGGACAAGATCGACGTGAAGGATCCGCGCCATTTCGACGCGGCCTACAGCGCCGGTGAATTTTATCAGCACGCCGGACACCAGGCGGACGCGATCAAGTTTTTCGACCTGGTGGCGAAGGACGGCACCGGTGACCTCAAGGAGCGCGCCACCGTCTCGGCCGCACTGCTGAAGTAGCCCCCACGGGCGGAGGTTTCCGTTGGCACCCCGGACTTCGGCCACGGATCTCGATCGCACCACACCCGCCGACCATGAGCGCTGGTACGCAGCCGTCGGCTACCTTTTCTTCCTCTGCTTTCTCTCGCTCTGGAAATCACGCCAGAGCACGTTCGTGCGTTTCCACGCGCGCCAGGCGTTCCTGCTATTTCTCGCCGAATGCGTGGCGTTCATCGCGCTGGTGGTGATCGACCGCACGGTAGGGAGACTGCCCTTCGTGGGTCTCATCCTGGTCGTCATCGCGCAGGTGTTCGTCTATCTCGCCGCGTTGTTTCTCTCCGTCACCGGATTCGTGAAAGCGCTGTTCGGTGAGCTGTGGCCGATGCCGTTCTTTGGGCCGTATCGGGAGAGGATTCCACCGCTCTAGAAGTCTCGGGATTGTCGCTGGGGAGGCGACGCGAACCCGAAGGCGCCCTGTCGGGCGCCCATCTAATGTCGCATAAGATACATTATGTTAACTAGGCCCGGTGACAGGGTGGGTTTGGCTGTGCAAGATCGGCGCGTCCGGTCGGAACGCACCCACCCGTCACCGGGACGTTCAACATAATGTGGACAAGGTCAGCACAGTGCTCCGCGACGTTGGGCCGCGGTCTCGGGTGCCGCTTTGCGAGCTTGGTTGGTTCGCGAGCTTCTACACCACCACATTAACGAGGCGGTTCTGGATCACGATGACCTTCTTTGGGTCACGTCCGGCGAGCTCTTCGATCACGCGCGGATGCCTGAGCGCGATTGCTTTCATCTGATCGGGCTCGGTATTCGAAGGAACGGATTCGCGGGCGCGGATCTTGGAATTGACCTGGATCACGAGATCAAACTGTTCGCTCTTCACGTAGTCAGGATTCGCCACCGGCATGGCCATCTTGAAGATGCTTTCGCGGTGGCCGGTGCGTTCCCAGAACTCTTCGCAGATGTGCGGCGTCATGGGCGCCAGGCACCGGATCAGCGCGTCGAATGCGAAGCGCAGCAATTCAGCACGCTGCGGGCTGCCGGATGCCACGGATTCTTCGCCGAACGGCGCCAGCATGTTGTTGAGCTCCATGAGCGCGCTGATGGCCGTATTGAAGCGGAAATGGTCGCTGACATCGTTCTGCACGCGGTCGATGGCCCAGTGCGTCTTGCGGAACAATTCGCGCTCGGCGGGCGTGAGCTTGGCCTCATCGATGGAGCCGCTCGCGGGCTTGGCGAGGATGTCGGCCCGCGCTTCGTAGAAACGCCACACGCGATTCAGGAAGCGATAACAGCCCTCGACGCTTTCGTCGTTCCACTCGCTGTCACGCTCGGGCGGCGCCAGGAACAGGATGTACAGGCGCATGGTGTCGGCGCCCATGGGTCCGATGATGGTGTCGGGCGGCACCACGTTGCCGCGGCTCTTCGACATCTTGATCCCGTTCTTCTGGATCATGCCCTGCGTGAACAAACGCGCGAAGGGCTCCGAAAACGAAATCAGCCCACGCGACTTCAGAAAATGGGTGACGAAACGCGCGTAAAGCAGATGCAGAATTGCATGTTCCACGCCGCCGATGTACTGGTCAACGGGCAGCCAGGCGTCGCACAAGTCCTTGCGAAACGGTGCGGTTGAGTCCTTCGGGCTCAAGTAACGCATGAAGTACCAGCTGGAGTCGACGAAGGTGTCCATGGTGTCTGTGTCGCGCTCGGCGGCGGCGCCGCACTGCGGACACTTCACCTTCCGGAAGGCATCGCTGGTGGCCAGCGGGCTCCTGCCATCGCCGCGCGGGCGGAAGTCGATGTCCTTGGGCAGCACCACCGGCAGGTCCGCCTCCGGCACCGGAACCACGCCGCATTTCGGGCAGTGGATCATCGGAATGGGCGCACCCCAGTAGCGCTGCCGCGAGATGAGCCAGTCGCGCAAGCGGTAGTTCACACGGCGCCGGCCCAGGCCGCGCTTCTCGAGATCGTCCGCGATTTTCTCGAAGGCCACATGCTGGCCGAGTCCATTGAAGGCGCCGCTGTTCACGAGCACGCCATCGCCGGCATACGACGACGAGGGCAGCACACCTTCGACGCCGCCGAAGCGCACCACCTCGCGCACGGGCAATTCGTAGCGCGTGGCAAATTCAAAATCGCGTTCGTCGTGGGCGGGTACCGCCATGATGGCGCCGGTGCCGTATTCCATCAGCACGTACGGCGCCATCCACATGGGGATCGATTCCCCACTCATGGGGTTCACGGCATAGGCGTCGAGGAAGACGCCATCCTTGCCCGGCTCGACGCGCGCCTTGCCGGAGAGCTTGTCCGCCTGGTAGCGCGCCATGGCGGCGCGGAATTCACTTTCGCGCCGCGAGCCGGCGACGAGGCGCTCGACTTCCGGATGCTGCGGAGAGAGGACGAGGAACGTCGCGCCGAAGATGGTGTCGGGCCGCGTCGTGAAGCATGTGATGCGGCGGTCGCTTCCCTGCACGTTGAATTCGATCTCGAGCCCGGTGCTGCGATCGATCCAGTTCTTCTGCATGGTGACGACGCGCTCGGGCCA
>DATEHD010000423.1:0-5529 GCA_035279765.1 Candidatus Krumholzibacteriia bacterium
ATCATCATGGTCGCGTACTCGGACTCCGCGGGCATTTGCGCCGACTATTCCCACATTGGAATCACCAGTCGGTTCGTCACGAAGTACATGAAATTCGGGAAACAAAGTCTCGTGATCGTTGACGCGTGTGAGGGCGCATCCGAAAACGCCTCCTGGCTGCGCGACGCGTTTGCCCATGCGGGGGCGTCAGCTTACGTGGGATGGACCAAAACGGTTGGCGACGGCTTCGCCTATCGATCGATGAAGTACCTGATCGATCGCTTGCTGGGGATAAACACGATCTCCCCTGAAGATCCGAAACAGCGGGCGTTCAACATCGACCAGGTGCTGAACGATATGAGGACTCACCGAAACCTCGTGGAGGATCCCACCTATCACGGCGTCCTGACCGTGTTCCACTTGGGAGGCGATTTCGGCTTGCTCGCGCCCACCATTCAGTTCCTCTCCCTCGAGGACACCGATGGCGTGCAGCCGCGCCTCTACATCGCCGGACTCTTCGGCACCGACCCGGGCGAAGGGAAGCGCTCGGTGACGATCAACGGAACGGAGATGTCGAATGTCGAGTGGTTCCCGACCGAGATCAACTGCGACATCGACGAGTCGGGCGCGAACGCGAGCGGCACCGTCGTGGTCAAGGTGGGGAGTGGAGACGACGCGCGCGAGAGCAATCACGTCACCATCACCGCGTGGGAAGGCGACATGACGTACGAGCGCGAAGATCCGGGCGATCAGAAAGCAGAGATGAAAATCAAAGTCCGTTTCTTCGCCGACATCCACGACTTCCGTGACGAACCGGGCGAAGAACCGTTCAAGACCACGGTGCTCTTTACCGCGCGCGGTGAGACGAACGTCAAGGCCACCACCAGCGGAAGCTACACACGGCCGGAAGGCGATTGCACGGAGAAGTGGACCCTGGGCCAGAGCGGTGAACTGAAGACGCCGTTCGAGGGCGCGGACGGATCCTGGTCTTACTTCGGTTCGGTGGACACCCAGAGCCACAAGCTCCAGCTCAACATGGCGATCCTCTGCGTGTTCAAGGCGGGCACGTGGTCCATGAGCGGTCCGACCGATCGATGCGAGAACTTCAATCGGCCGTTCTACGCCACGCTTGCGCTGGACGATTGTCTCTACGACCTGAAGATCCAGGCGCCGGCGTTTCTCGTCGATATGGACGACAAGTTCGTCGTCAAGGAGGACCACCGCGGGCCGTGCGACATCATGCCTCTCGTCGGAGACTTTGATGATCTGACGGCCTCGGCCAAGATCAGTTGGACCGCCATGACACCGAACGTGTTGCCGGATCCGGAAGACGCGCGTTGAGGGAGTTCAGAGATGAAACGTTACGCATTCCTGCTACTTGTCGTTGCGTGCCTGGCCACGCTCGCATTCTCGTCCGCGCACGCGACGTGGAATCTGAATGGCAACGCTGTCTGCCCCGCAGCGGGCCAGCAATATGATCCGGCCATCGTCTCCGATGGCGCGGGCGGCGCCATTGTGGCGTGGCACGAGAACCGCAACGGAAACTTCGACATCTTTGCATCCCGCATCGGCCCTACGGGAATCACACTGTGGTGCGGGCCTGTGTGTGCGGCGACGGGAGATCAAGGCAATCCGGCGATAGTCTCGGATGGCGCAGGTGGAGCGATCATCACGTGGGAAGATCTTCGCAGCGGCAGCAGCATCGACATCTACACGCAGCAGGTCGACTCGAAGGGCCAGACGCGATGGACCAACAATGGTGTCGCGGTATGCACGGCAGTCGGTACTCAGTCGCACCCGGCCATCACGTCGGACGGCGCGGGCGGAGGTATCATCGCGTGGGATGACACGCGCAGCGGCAACGAGGACATTTACGCGGCGCGCTTTGACTATCAGGGCAAGCGCGCCTGGACGCTGAATGGAGTCGCGCTGTGCACTGCGGCGAACAAGCAGGCGTACCCGGCCATCACGTCGGACGGCGTTGGTGGCGCCATCGTCACGTGGCCGGACAGCAGGCTCGGCACGTTGCAGATCGACATCTACGCCCGCCGCATCAATGCGTCGGGAAGCGCGCTATGGACCGCGGACGGCGTCGGTGTTTGCACGGCGGGAGGCCCGCAAGACAGTCCGGTCCTTGTTCCCGACGACGGCGGTGGCGCCATCATCGCGTGGCAGGATCGCCGCTCCCCCAACGATGACATCTACGCACAACGCATAAACGCATCGGGGTCCGCATACTGGACGGCGAACGGAGTCGCGCTCTGCACGGCAGGGTTCGATCAGGACCTTCCCGCCATCGTGTCCGACGGTGCATCCGGCGCTGTGGTTTCGTGGCAGGACCAACGCGCGGGAAATTTCGATATCTATGCACGGCGTGTGAATGCTGTAGGCACCGCGCTGTGGACGGGCAACGGAGTCGCTCTCTGCACCGCGGCACAGAATCAGGTCGACGCAGCGATGGCGACGGATGGCGCCGGCGGCGCCATCGTTACGTGGCGCGACGGCCGCAACGGCACCGACGATATCTATGCGCACCACATCGATGCGGCGGGAAATCTGTTGTGGATGCAGGGCGGATCCGAAGTCTGCCTCATGAACCAGGAGCAGCTCACCCCCGTCATCGTGGCCGGCAGCGCCGGTGACGCGATCGTGGCCTGGGCCGACCAACGCAGCGGAACCGGCCAGACCTATGCGCAGCGCCTGAGCGCTGCCAACGGTGAGTGGGGGAATCCCGAACCCACCATTACATCGGTTGTCGACGTTCCGAACGACCAGGGGCGTGCGGTCACCGTGCGCTGGCACGAGGGCGACAAGACTTCGGTGTTCTACTGGTACGAAGTCTATCGCAACGACAACGGAACCTGGAATTACATCAACACCGTCGGCGACAACGGAGGCAGCAACTACAGCCTGACCGTTCCAACGCTGGACGATTCGACGTGTTGGGTACCCTACGGCCATCAATTCCAGGTGCGCGCGTGGGGAGAACTTTCATGGCCTGATATTTCCAACACCGTCTTCGCGAGCTCGCATGACAACGTTGCGCCGCCCCCACCCGCCCTGACCATGCAACGTGTCGGCGGGACGGTCACGCTGCAGTGGACGCCCAGCAACGCCCCCGACTTCAACATGTATTCGGTGTACATGAGCTCGATTCCCGGACAGCCGGGGACATCCTATTTCGACACCGCTTACAACGCCAATTACAGCACTACTTTCGGCCCGCCGTTCGCGGATCAGTACTGGTCTGTCGCGGTGTGGGATTCGCACTGCAACCGGAGCATCCCTTCCAACGAAGTGGCGTTCCTGCTCCCCAACACGCCCGTGGGCAATAACGTGACTGCCGCTCCGTATGACGACAGCGGAAGTGGAACTCACCCCGCGTCCGTCACCTTCTCGAATGTGACCACGGAGGGACGCACGAGTCTCAGCATCACGTCCACAGGTCAGTCGCTGCCGGGCACGTTCACCGCAGGAGACGGCAAGTACTACAACGTCACCACCACCGCGACCGTGAACGGCAACGTCGAGGTGTGCATTCAGTACGACGAGAATGCGCTCACCGTGCCTGAAGCAAGCATTCGCCTGCTGCACTATGACACGGCACTGGGCTTGTGGCAGGACATCACCACCATCCGCGATCTCGTCAACAATGTTATCTGTGGCACCACATCACACCTCTCGCCGTTTGTAATCGGAAGCTGGGGTGTCACCGCGGTGGGTGACGATCACCCGCTCAAGTTCGCACTCCACGACGCCGTTCCCAATCCCTTCAACCCGCAGACCACGATTCGCTACGACGTGGCGGCCGGGGGAGCCGACGTGAACATCACCATTTACGACGTAGCCGGGGCCCGCGTGCGCGAGCTCGTGAATGAATATTGCGCCGCCGGGATGTGGAGCGTGCGGTGGAACGGTGACGACGACCGCGGACAGCGTGTCGCGTCGGGTGTGTATTTCTATCGCATGCGCGCGGGCAGCTTTGTCGAAACCAGGAAAATGGTATTGCTGAAATAGGTGCTCCAGAAAAATGGTCAGGAGGCTCCCATGTTGATGCGTCGTTGGCTACGTGCATTGCCGATCTTCGCGGTGGTCTGGCTCACGCTCGCGGCGTCCAACGCGCGCGCACAAACCATCACCGTTCCCGCGCTCACCAACGTGGGCAGCGGACTCCAGGGTACTGCCGTCAACGCCACCTTGAGCACGTCGCAACACGGCGGCAAGACGGTGCACGTCGCGAGCGACAACCCGTCCGTGGTTCTGGTCGCGCCCAACGTCTCCACCGCCGGCGCTGCATCGTTCGACGTGTTTGTCCCCAACGGGACGTCGAGCGTTCAGTTCGTCATTCAGGGGATGGAGAACACGACCGGGACTGCGACGGTCACCGTGTCGGCGCCCGGATTTACCAGCGGAAGCCGGACCGCGACCATCGTGCAGCCCGCGGTCGACATCTCCAGCCTGGTCACGTCCCTCGACACGCTTGATCCCGCGGACCCGTTCTGGGTGGATGTGGGGCTGCCCGGCGCCGGCAACGCCAGCGTGAACCCGGTGCAAAACGTGCGCATCGGTGGCACGGGGCTCACGGTGACGATCGTCAACTCGAACGCGGTCGCCGGACAGCTCATCACGACGCCCCTCACGGGACAGACGGTGACCGTGTCCATCCCACCGGGCTCTTACTTTTCGCCGACGACAGTTGCCGCGGGCGGCGTGGCCTTTGACGGCCTGAACGTCGCGTCGAGCACGGTGTCGGCAAGTATTCCCGGATTCATTTCCACCACGGCGGCAAGTGCCAACGTGAGCGTCACGCAGCCCACGATCTCGCTCAACGCAATTACCAATGTTGGCGCGGGTCTGCAGGGTTTGGGCAACAGCGTGGCGTTGAGCGCGTCCGAGCACGGTGGTGTCACGGTCCACGTCGAAAGCGCCGATCCGTCAGTGGCGTTGGTTGCGCCGAATGCAACGACCGTCGGAACCGCTTCGATCGACATCTTCCTTGCCAACGGTTTCACGGGCACGTCGTTCGTGGTGTCGGGTCTCGAAGGGGCGAGCGGTGCTTCGTTGATCACCGTCTCCGCACCCGGCTTTGGCAGCGCCAGCCGGCTCGCAAACATTCAGCAGCCCGCGCTCGCCATCAGCAGTCTGGTCACCAGCATCGACACACTCGATCCCGCGGACGCGTTTTGGGTCCAGATCGGGTTGCCATCCGGCGGCATCACCAGCGTGAATCCAACGCAAAGCATTCGTGCCGGGGGTGTCCCGGTCACGGCCACGATCAAGAATTCCGCGTTCGCGGTCGGCGATCTCGTCACCACGGCCGCTACCGGGGACTCCGTCACGGTGACGATCCCGGTCGGTTCTTACTTTTCGCCGACGACCGTCGCGACCGGCGGCGTCGCCTTCGACGGAACCGCGCTCGGCTCGACCACCGTGTCCGCTACCATCCCGGGTTTCATCGCGACGACAAGCGCCAGTCAGTCGGTGACAGTCACGCAGCCCGCGATCACGCTCAACACAATTTCCAATGTCGGCGCCGGCCTTCAGGGCTCC
>DATEHD010000424.1:0-15670 GCA_035279765.1 Candidatus Krumholzibacteriia bacterium
TTGCGCGATGCCGGAACGGTTCCACCCACGAGCGCGTCGGCGCCAAAATGGAAGGTACCGGCGATGCGTTTGTCTGTGCGCGCCGTGAGGGTGACAAAGCCCGCCTGTCCGCTCATCGGGGTCATCCACAGATTCGGTGTGATGAGGACGGTGCCGGTTCCACCGGGATTGGTGATGGGATTGACGCCGAGCGGTTGCGTCGCGGGGCCGCTAAAGAAGGAGATGTTGAGGGTGATGCCGCGTTTGGCCGAGGTGCTGTAGCCGCTGATCACCAGCTCGCCCTGGCGCGCCGCGTTGTTGGCCGCGGTGATCTGGATCAGCGCCGCGTCACTCTTCCACGACGCGCCGTCGATGGTTCCGGTAAAGCTGTTACTGCCGCCCCCACCGCCTCCTCCTCCGCCTCCAGGTCCCGCCGGCCCGCCTCCTCCGCCACCGCAGCTCACTGCAAAAAGTCCCAACGCCAGCCCTAACGCCCATCGAGATGTTTTCATGACGTGCCCTTTCCGATCATGAAATGTGCACTGCGAAGTTTGGAATTGTAGCAGATCGGTATGCGCCGATGTCCGGTTTTCGTCATGGTGCATCTCTGCCCGCGTGTATGCGAAGTGATTGACGGCCAACCGCCAGCGCGGCCTTTCCCGCACAAATCCACAAACGTCACGCCGTCAGCATCGTGACCGCGTGGAACACGCCAACGCATTGCGGTGCATGTGCATGGGGTTGGCAACGTGTGCGGCACGACGGTTGCCAATGCCCGGTCCGGTTTAATTCGCACGGGACGTGATTCGGAAGGGAGGACGACGATGCGAAAACCTATGTTGGTATTGCTGTCACTGGTGTTGGCAGTCGTGATGTGGGGGTGTGGTGATCGTGGACACGAGAGCGGTGGCTCACCGGTGAATCCGCCGGTGCACACCGGCGAAGTCGATCCTGGAGAGCTGCACAACGAGGTGATGATGGCGTTCCAGAAGCGCGCACCACTCGAGTCGATTCCATCCATGCAATGGGACGAATGGCTGGAGACGACGCTCAATAGCATGGAGGAGGTATGCGTGACGCACGACATTCCGTTCGATCGCGAAGAAATGTCGAAACACATCGTGCAGCTCGTGAAACTCTTCGGCGCCATCCACCGGGTGACAGGCATCGACCCGGGCAATCTGCGTAACAGCGAAGATCCGATGCGCGATTTCGGGAGAGTGATCACCCAGATGCAGACGTGGAATGTGATCGACAAGAAGATGGCGGCGGAAGTGCTGACGTTTCGGGTCGATGACGCTGCGCGCGCACGGGCAGAGGCAATCACGGATGCATCGCTTCGCGATGTATTTCGGATCGGTGCCTCGTCGCGCGAGTTCTGGCTCGCTCATGAGAAGCGGACGCCGATTGAGGCGTTGGGAGCTTCGGACGGGGAGCCGCCGTGCAAGAAGTGTCGCATGGGATCGGCGATCAGTGATTTCCTGGGGGGGATGGTGGGCCGCCTCATGTGCGGGGGTGACCGCACGTGCCGCGCTATGGTGGCGGCCGCCTCATCGTTGCTCTTCGATCTGGCTACGGGCTACTGCCTTACCCATCCATGCGGCGACGGATGGATACCACCCATTGGGGGCTCCTGGTGAAATGAAGGGGGTGGCGCCGCGACTCTCGCAGTCGCGGCGCCGCCTCCTACTATCGTACTAGCTCGAAATTGGTGAAGTCGGCGTGGTGGTAGATGATGGCTTCGGTGCTGCGGCGCACGTGGTCGCCTTCCTTGGAGTGCACGGCGATGATGTGCATGACTTCCACGGGAAGGCCCTGGCGGAACGCGAGGCCCACGCCGGTGAAGGGATGGCGCAGCAACTCTCCGCGCGGCGCCTTGCGGAGGGTTCCGTCCTTGCGGCGCTCGTACTCCAGGAACTTGCCCACGTCGGCCAGGAGAGCGCCCGCCACCAGCACGTCGCGGTTGATGGTGATGCGCTTGCCGTACGATGCGAGCAACGAATCGGCAATGGCGGTGCATGTGTGGCAGACCGCACGGACGCGCTCGAGCAGCGTGATGCTCGGCTGGTCGCCGAGAACGGCGAAGGGCACCTGCTTCATCTCGTCCACGGAGAAACCACCGGTCTGGAGCGACTCGGTCCACACGGCGATCACCTTGTCGCGCAGTGCGGCGTCCTGGATGAGATTGAGCTCGGGAAGAGCAGCGATAATTTCATTACGCATGCGGGGGATCTCCCTTGAGAGGTAGTTCGATAATGGTGAGCGATGCGGTGCGGCCGCCCTCACGGACGGAAAACTCCGCGCCTGTCACGGCCAGCGGAGCGCGGACATAACCCAGACAGAGTGCGCGCTTGAGGGCGGGTGAGAAAACCGCCGACGTGATGCGACCGGCCGGGCTCGCGGGCGATGCGCCTTCTGCGGGGGCGGACTCCGACGCGACCAGCTCGGCACCCGGTGCGGGCACTTCCGCTCCGCCCGCCAGACCCACGAGCTTCCAGTTCGGATGGCCGCGGTAGTGCATGCGGGCGATCGTCTCCTGGCCGAGATAGCAGCCCTTCTCGTAATTCACGTGCGATTCCAGCCCGCACTCCGCGGGAAAATTCTCTTCGGTCACATCCGTGCCGAACCACGGCCGGCCTTTTTCCATGCGTCGCGCATTCCACGCCGCGCGGCCGATTTCGGCGCCGTCGAGTCCGACAGCGCCCTGCACCAGGTACGCCAGGAGACGGTCGTGATGCGCGCGCGGCACCAGCAGGAGCATGCCCTTGTCGCCCACCACGGAGTGGCGGATTACGGTGGCGTGCAAGCCCTGGTATTCGTTCTCGGTGAACGCGAACGCTTCCATCGGGAGCGGCTCGCGCGGGAAGAGGCGCCACACCAGCTCGCGGCATTTCGGTCCTTCCACAGCGATCACACCAAACTGCTCGCCGGCGTTCTCGAGCTCGACGTCATCCGCGATGATGTGCGAATCGAGCGCCTCCATCACGCGCGCCACCGGGCCCTGCAGGACCAGTACCACGAGCTCGTCGGCGCGCATGAGCACGAGCAGCTCCGCGATGATCCTGCCCTTGGTGGTGGTGATGAGCGCGGCGCACGCATGACCCGGCGCCAGCTTCGCGACGTCGTTGGTCACCATCGCATTCAAAAAGCGCACACGATCTTTGCCGCGCAGACGCAGCACGCCCGGGACGGCGCGGTCGATGATACCGGTCGCGTGGGTGAGCGCCTCGTACTCGGTGGCAGGATCGGTGAATGTGTCGGGGAGCATCGTCAGCAATTTGCCAGTACCCTGCTAAACATCGGCGAGCGTCACGGTCTCGAAGAATTCGTGGAACTTCTGCTCCAGGCTGGTGAGCCCGTTCTTGACCGTGCAGCGATCTTCGATGGAGCAGCAGCCGTCGTTGCTTGTGCACATCACCATGTGCACGGGCCCTTCGATGGACTCGAACACCTGGGCGAGCGTGACATGGGACGGATTGCGGGTCATGCGATAACCGCCGCCGCTTCCCTTTTGCGCCTCGATGATGCCGCTCTGCGCCAGGTTCTGCAGAACCTTGGCCAGCAGGTTGGGCGGCAGGTTGAAGCGTTCCGCGATCTCCTTCGCGTTGGCCAGGTTGCCGTCGGGAAGGGAAGCGATGTGCTTCAGGGCGATCAGCCCGTAATCAGTTTTCATCGATATGCGAATCATGGAGTTGAGGGACGGCGGGTTGGCCGGCCCGCCCCTATAATAAGGAGAATTAGGCTCAGCTTCAACCGCGGCCGGCGTCAGCTCGTTTGGCGGAGGGTTGACACCGATTTCGCGACGGAGCTACAATCGCTGGACCAACGCAAACCAAGGACGGCTACCTCCGACCTACTGCCATCAGTTCGCTGAACATCACCGAATCCTCCTAAGCATCCGCACTACCGTGCGCGAGATAGAAGGTTTGCGATGCACCAGAGACTGATTCCTGCCTTGCTCCTGCTCTTGGCGTCCGCCGGTCCGGCCGCCGCACAGACACAGAACGTTCGATACATTGATGGTGCGACTCCCGGCGACAGCCTGATTGATTTCGTGCCTGTCGTAGGCTCCGTTACACCGTGTTCGTTGCCGGGCGCCGGTGATGGAGACTGGCAATCGACTTGGGAACCCAACGACCCATCGGTAAGCGTGAACGATCTCGAGGTTAAAGCCGGCGTTCTTTACGCGGGCGGACACTTCGATTACCCGGGAAGCCCTTTCATTCGCAACATCACGCGGTGGGACGGTACCAAGTGGCGCGACCTCGATCACGGCGTGATTGGAACCGTGTATGACATGGCCTGGCTTGGAGACGAGCTCTTCGTCACTGGAGAGTTCTCCGTCGCGTGTTCCCCCGAAATCAAAGACATGGCGCGGTGGAAGGAGGGCAGCGGCTGGACGTCCGCCGGTGGCGTGCCCATGCGCGCAATCGCTTCCGACGGACAGCGACTCTTCGGATTGCCGCGTGGCAGTGAACCCACCACCGAGCTCGTCCTATGGGACGGCGCGCAGTGGAGCCACGTCGCCACATTCACCGGTTACGCACGCTCGCTCGCATTCGGTGTGAACGGCAAGCTGTACGTGGCGGGCAACATCACCGATGTCGACGGTGTTCCGCTCAGTGGTGTTGCCGGGTGGGACGGAATCGAGTGGGACAGCCTCGGCGGCGGGATCAGTGGTTCGTGCAATCAGTATGGTCCGGCCTTTCAAGGTGTTGCGACTGACGGCGCCCGCGTCTATGTGTGGGGCGCATTTCGGACCGGCATCGCGGCGCAAGGGGTCACGTACTACGAGGCAAATTCCTGGCACAAGACAATCATTCCCGGGCCGTGTGGATCGAGCAGTGACGGTAGCTTCGACGCCATTTCCATTCTCTTCCCTGATGGAAATGCCATCTACTACGGCCGTGAGAACTATGACCCGAATAGTTGCGCGGAAAACGAAGCCTACTCAGCTTCGACCCAGGTCGCGATGGGCACGGCGCCGTCTGTCCTCGCGAATGTGCTCGCGAATGATTTTGTGAAATACAACAACAAGATCACCGTGGCGTTCGGCACCCGCTATCAGAACGCGTTGATTGCGACGTGGAACGGAACCGCGCTGACGCCGCTCGGCGACGGCCTACACTCCGATACGCACGGGCTGAACCAGCCGCTTCGGGACATTGCGATCGCGCCCAACGGAAAACGTTACATCGCCGGCCTGGGTGACGGGCGCACGGGCGTCCACGCGTGGACGGGCTCCGGTTGGCAGAATTTCACCGCGTTCGGCGGTACGACTTCGGTCGTGTTCGAAACGTCCGCCTATTACAAGGGATGGACGATCGCCGGAGGCAGGGTCAACTACTTCGGCAACGACCCGGATGACTTCGTGCTTCGCTTCGACGACAGCGCTTTTCCGTCTCGCATCCCGGATGCGCCTGACAACACGGTTCATTGCATGGTGACAGGAGGCGGTCTCCTCTTCATGGGCGGCGACTTCACCCACGCAGGAACGCTCGTGATCAATCACGTGGCGAGTTGGAATGGAACGTCGTGGGGTCAATTGGGGCCGGGGCTGAACGGCCCCGTGTACGCGCTCGCGTACGACGATGGCATGCTCTACGCCGGAGGCGACTTTACATTTTCGTCGCGACAGCAGGTGCGTCACCTGGCAGTGTGGGACGGGCACGCATGGTCGCCGCTCAACAAGGGAACCGATGGACCGGTGTATTCCATCCTTCCTACCAACGACGGGCTTTATGTGGGCGGGAAGTTCGAGCTCGCGGGTGCGACGAAAGCGCGCAACATCGCACTGTTGACCGAAGGCACGTGGCAGTCGCTCGGTGACGGTTTCGATGACGACGTGCGCGGGCTCACCATGAGCGATGGCGGCTGGCTGTACGCTACCGGACGATTCACGCACTCCGGCTCAGCTGAGCTCAATCGTGTCGCGCGATGGGACGGACACCAATGGTCGAGCATGGGTCAGGGTCTCGACAATACCGGGCGTGATATCGCGGCCGTCGGCAATCACATATTTTTCGCCGGGTACTTCACCATGGCGGGATCGACACCGTCGCAGTACTTCGCGGAGTGGATCGAGCGGACGCCTCTCACGAAGCGGAACCACGATCATCCTGCCTTGATGAGCGATGCGAACGCCGCATCCGCGCTCGGTCAGAATAGTCCGAATCCGTTCAACCCGACGACGCAGATTCCTTTCACGCTCGCTTCATCGTTGCGTGTTCGTGTCGCGATCTACGACGCACAGGGCAGGCTGGTGCGTTCACTTGTTGATGAAATCCGTCAGCCCGGAAATTACTCGGCGATGTGGAACGGCCGCGATGACCGCGGTGCCGCTGTAGCGAGCGGGGTCTACTTCTGTGTGATGCGGGCAGGCGGCGTCGAAGCCACGAAGAAGATGGTCCTGCTCAAGTAGTCAGAGAGCAGCGTTGAAATCCTGCGCCAGCAGGCGGTGAAAGTGCAGCTCGCCCTGTTCGCGCTTGGCCGAGTAGCGGCCGCGGTCGTACGACGACGATCCCAGCCCTTTCTGCACCGACTCGCAGATGTCGACGTCTTCCTGCTGCACGACATCGCTCGCCGCGAGACTTTTTTCCACGAACTCCGTGTCTGACGCCGTCTCCGGCGTGAAGTAATAATCAAAAATTACTTCCGTCTCGTCGTGACCGTGGGGGATCACCCAGTTGGTGTCCATCATTGGACCGTACCTGTTGATCATGAGGTTGGGATAGAGCCACGCGTACAGCACCTTGTCACCGATGCGCTCGGCGAAATCGCTGCCGCTCCCACCGTCACCGCCCGCACCCGCACCGGACTGGATGGAGTACCTGCCGAACACTTCGGTCTGATACGAATCCATGTCGAGCTGCGCGGCGAGTCCCTGGTGCAGGTATCCCACGTGGTATCCGCCATCGAGATAATTGTCGACGTACACCTTCCAGTTGCAGTTGAGACGATATTTGCGCCGCGCGACGAACTGGAGCCGGTCGGAGTGCATCGCGCGCAAACGGCGCTCGAGCTCCACGAGCTCCGGCGCCAGCCGCGCGGGGCTCTTCGCCATGTTGATGAAGAGCAGATCGCACCACGATTCCACGGCCATCGGGACGAGACCGAAGGCCTGGCGGTCGAAATCCTTCACCGCGCCCAGCTCGGGCGCTTTCACCAGGCGTCCGTCCAGCCCGTACGTCCATCCGTGATACGGGCACACGAGTGACTCCGTGCAGCCCGCGCCGCTCATCACCTGCGCGGCGTGGTGGCGGCATACATTGAAGAACGCGTTGAGCGCGCCGCTCTCGTTGCGCACGATCACGTGCGGCTCGCCGGTCATCATTCCCGCGACGTAATCGCCCGTTTTCCGCACCTGGTCGGCGCGCGCGGCGATCAGCCAGTTGGTGCGAAAAACGGTGTCGCGCTCGAGCTCGTAGAAACGCGGGTCGTTGTACCACGACGAGGGAGGCAGCCAGGCCGCTTCCAGCGGCACGGAGGCATCAAAGCGCGCGACTTCATCGCGCAGCCATGGAGTCAAATTACCCGAGTAGGTAGGCATAAAGCGTATACGTCTCTCAATTCATTCATCTTGCGCCAAATGAGGGCCCCAGTTGAAGTGCATTTTCTCAGTAATCGTAGCGCCCCTGATTAGTGTTTTTCCAACACCCTCCACTTACTACCCTTCCTGAGAGAACGAAAACACAATTATTGGTTGGGAGGGGCATGGCCACACGAGTCTTAATCGCCATCGGACAGCGCTTGTACCGGGAGGCGCTCCGCGATGCCATTACGCAACGCCTCGGCGTCGAAGTCGTGGCTGAGGCATCGGACGGCCGGGAGACGCTCATCCAGGTGAGGGAATCGTCGCCCGACCTGATCATCTTGCAGCCCGGCCTCCGGGAGCTCAACGGCGCCGAGACCATCCGTCAGATCCACATCGACAGACCGGACCTGCCGGTGATCGCCGTTTCGTCACATTCCGACTATCCCCTGGTGATGCGGGTGCTCAAGGCCGGCGCACGGGCGTTCATTCTGACCGACGGAGGACTGGATGAATTGCAGCGCGCGGTGCAGGCCAGCATGGAAGGCCGCATTTACCTGAGCCCCGGCCTCGAGGCCACCATCGCGCGCTCGCTGGGCGAGCCGTCATCGACGGCGAGCGAGATCCTCACGCATCGTGAGATTGAAGTGCTCCAGCTCCTGGCCGAAGGTAAATCGACCAAACGCGTGGCCGAGACGCTTTCGGTGAGCACCAAGACCGTCGAGACACATCGTCTCCACATCATGGCCAAACTCCGGCTCTACAGCATCGCCGAGCTGACCAAGTACGCCATCCGCCAGGGCATCACCACCATCGCCAACTGACGTCTGTATGGGGGCAAGTCGGGCCACCCGGGCCGGTTTGCCGCTCTTCCCATCATCCTGTAGACTGACCGCCGGCTCTCCAGCCGGTCCATGAAATCCGAATTTGAGCTCATCGATGCGTTTGCGCGCCGCATTCGCCGCGCCGGTGCCAACCCGCGCGGGGTGGTTGTCGGCGTGGGTGACGATGCTGCCGTGTTGCGTCCCAATGCGCGCGAAGACCTCGTCGTCACCACCGATTCCCTGGTCGAGGGCGTGCACTTCGAGCGGCGCTGGCTCTACGGCGTAAACCTGGGCCGGCGGCTGGCCGCCGTGAACCTGAGTGATATCGCGGCGATGGGAGCCGAGCCGCGCTTCGCTCTGGTCTCGTTCGCGATCCCGCGCGGGACTCCCGGGAGTTTTGTCGAGGACATCGAGCGCGGAGCGGTGGCGATGCTGGCGCGCTACGGTGCGCACGTGGTGGGCGGCAATCTCACCTCCACGCGTGGGCCGCTGGTGTGCGACATGACTGTCATTGGCGCGTGCGCGCGCGGGCGCGCATGGCGCCGCGACGCGCGTGCCGGTGATGTGATTATTGTGGCGGGAGAGCTGGGTGCGGCGGCAGCAGGCGTGCAGCTGTTGCGATCGGGGAAGAAGGGTGGCGCGCTCGTCAGAGCCTATACACACCCGGTGCCACGGCTGGATGTTTCTCGCGTTCTGTCGGGCACGAAGGTGGTGCGCGGCGCTATCGACGTGAGCGACGGTCTTTCCAGCGATCTCATTCATCTGTGTGAGGCGGGCGGTGTGGGGTGCGAGATTCACGCCCACGCGCTTCCCATCGGGCGCGGCGTGCGCGCGTTCTGCCGCGCTCGCGGTGAAGACCCCGCGAGTTGGGCGCTGCACGCGGGAGAAGACTACGCGCTCGTCCTCGCCGTGCCGCGCAAGCACGCCGTCGATGTGTGCCGGATCATCAAGCGCAGCGCGCGTGTGCCGGCCGCCATCGTCGGTACCGTCACGAAGGAACGCGGCGTCTATCGCATCATCGAGAGCGGCTCGCGGGTACGCGCGTTCCGCCCCGGCGGCTGGGATCACATGAAGAAGAAACGCCGATGAAGGTTCACGTCCCGCACGTCCACGTTCCGCATGTTCACATCGAGCGCCGCGGCTTCCAGTACACGACGCTGGGCGTGCTCGTCATTTCCTTCGCACTGATGGTGCTCGCGGGGCTCGAGAACCGGCCCGCTCCGTGGGCGCCGTTCTACCTGCTTTATGCCGCGACGGCGACGTTCCTGCCGCTCAAATGGAAAACGTATCGCTTCGGTCCGCTGCGCCGCGTGCGCTGGTGGATGTGGGCCGCCTGCCCGGTGATCGCGATTCTCCTGCAGGCGTTCGGCACCGTGCTTGTCAACATTGTGTACGCGCGCATCGTGGTCGCACTCGGCGGCGCCGAGCGGCTGGAGAGTCCCATCATCGGTGTGTCCGCGATGTTCGACGCGCTCTACCAGATCGCCGCACCGCGCTTGAACATGTCGCCGCACACGGTGAAGGTGGCGTACCTCGGTTTCATCATGGCGTGGTCGGGGCTGGGCGAAGAGCTCTACTTCCGCGGTTACGTGCAGGGCGTTCTGCGCCGCCACCATTCCGCGCGCTATTCCATCACCGTGGCGACCATGCTGTTCGCGGTTCGTCATTATATGCAGATGCTGCTATTGTTCCCCACCTACCCGGTGTTTGCCGCCACGGCGTGGTGCGCGCTGGCGGTCCCGCTGGGCTTCGCGGTGGGTTATCTCTATGAGAAGACGAATTCGCTCTGGATGCCTGTCACCATTCATTACCTGTTCAACGTCATTCCGCTGCTGGCGGGATGACGTGTCGAAGGAAGCGCTCATGATTCGCAAACCTGTTGTCATCGCCGTTGTGCTGCTCGCGTCGGTTTCCATGCTTTCGTGCGGTAAGAAGCAGGTCCGCATCGCTGCGCCGACAGTGGAAAACTACTCCTATGCGAAACCGGCCGAGGTGGCGGTGTCGCACGTGGACCTCGATCTCGACGTCGATTTCGAGAAGAAGGTGCTCACCGGCACGGCGGGCTTCCTCGTCGACAACAAGAAGAAGGCGAGCGTGGTCCACTTCGACACGTGGGCGCTGAACATTCGCGATGTCGTGCTGGAAGACGACCAGGGCAACGAGAAGCAGGCGCGCTTCGTGGTGGGGGATTCGCTCGAGCTGATCGGTCGTCCGCTCTCGGTGATGATCGAGCCCAACACGCGCCGCGTGACAGTCAAGTACCAGACCACCGCGGCGGCGCGCGGGGTGCAGTGGATGACGCCCGAGCAGACGGCCGGGAAGAAACTCCCCTACATGTACACCCAGTCCGAGGCGATCAGCGCGCGCTCATGGGTTCCGTGCCAGGACACGCCCGCGATCCGCTTCACGTACACGGCCAATATCCACGTGCCGCAGGGGCTCCTGGCCCTGATGAGCGCCGAGAATCCGAAGCAGGCGACGTCGGACGGAAATTATCGCTTCGAGATGAAGCAGCCGGTTCCGTCGTATCTGCTCGCCCTCGCGGTGGGCAACATCCAGTACCGTGCAACGGGGCCGCGCACGGGCGTGTACTCGGAGCCGGAGATGGTCGACAAGGCCAAGTGGGAGCTCTCCGATCTGGAGAAGATGGTGCAGGCTGCCGAGAAGCTCAACGGACCCTACCGCTGGGGACAGTACGACGTGCTGGTGCTGCCGCCGAGCTTCCCGCTGGGTGGAATGGAGAATCCGCGCCTCACCTTCTGCACGCCGATCATTGTTGCGGGAGACAAGTCACTGGTGTCGCTCATTACCCACGAGCTGGCCCACTCGTGGTCGGGCAATCTCGTCACCAATGCGACGTGGAACGACTTCTGGCTCAACGAAGGCTTCACCACCTACGTCGAGCGCCGCATCGACGAATCCCTCTACGGCCGCGAGTACGCGCAACAGCAGGACATCCTAGGCATGCGCGATCTCAACGAAGAATGGAACGAAATCGGAAAGGACAGCCCGGATTGCGCGCTCTACGTCGAATACAACGGCCGCAATCCGGACGAGGAGCCGACCATGGCCGCGTACGAGAAGGCGAATCTCTTCCTCACCATGATGGAGGATTCACTGGGACGCGCCAACTGGGACAAGTTCCTGAAGCAGTACTTCGACACGTTCGCGTTCAAGACCATGACGACGAAACATTTCATCCGCTATCTCAAGGATAACGTGTTCGCGGATGATTCGACACGCTACGACGCGCTCAAGATTGACGACTGGATTTACAAGCCCGGCATTCCGTCCAATGCGCCCAAGCTCGATTCGAAACGCTTCGACCAGGTCGACATGCAGATTGCTGCGTTCAAACAGGGCGTGGGCGCGAAAGGGCTGCACACGGCGGGCTGGACCACCATCGAGTGGCAGCGCTTTCTCGACAATCTCCCGCAGCCGCTGCCCGCGGCGCGCATTCAGGACCTGGACGAGACGTATCACCTGAGCGAAGGCAACGCGGCGGTCCAGCGCTCGTGGTTCCCGTCGGTCATTGCCGCCAATTACCAGCCGGCGTATCCCGCGCTCCAGAACTACTTGATGACGATCGGGCGGCGTTTTTTCGTGCGTCCCATCTACATGGACCTTGCGAAAACGCCCGCCGGACTCGAATTTGCGAGAGAGGTGTACAAGAAGGCGCGCCCTGGCTACCACCCCATGACCCAGACCGGCATCGATCTCGTGCTCTACCCCGATAAGAAAGCGGCTCAGTGAAGTCTCGTCGTTTCCTGTGGTTTCTCATCATTGCGCTGGCTGCCTCGTTGTGGGTGGCGTGTTCCGGTTCCGATGACCCGGTGACACCGCCCGGTCCCGGGACGGTGCCGGACAGTGTTTCGTTTGCGAAGCACGTGCAGCCCATTTTCAGCTCGCGCTGCGCGGTTTCGGGCTGTCATGTGCTGCCCAACCCGCAGGCCGGCCTCAATCTCACCAAGGGCGTCGCCTATGCAAACACAGTCAACGTGCCCGCGCAGCATTTCACAGGCACGCGCGTGACGCCGTTCGATCCGGCCAATTCGATCCTGTATCTCCTCGTGCAGGACGGGCTGATGCCCGCGCGCGGCTCGCGCCTGACATCGGTGCAGGTGCAAATCATCAAGAAGTGGATTGACCAGGGCGCTCTGAACAATTGATGAGTGTCGTCGTCGGCGTCATTTCCGATACCCACGGGCTCTTGCGCGCCGAAGCGGTCGCCGCGCTGGGCGGTTCGCGCTACATCGTCCACGGCGGCGATGTCGGCGACGAGAACATCCTGCGCACACTCGAGGCCATCGCACCCGTGACCGCCGTCCGGGGCAATACCGACACCGAAGCCTGGGCGCGACGGCTGCCGCCCACGGCTGTTCTGGACGTGGACGGCGTCCGGATCTACGTCGTCCACGACATTGCAGAGCTCGATATCGACCCGCGCGCGGCGGGCGTGGGCGTGGTAGTGTTCGGGCATTCGCACCGCCCTGGCATCGAACCTCGCGGAGATGTCTTATACTTGAATCCGGGCAGCGCGGGACCACGGCGATTCGACCTCCCGGTCTCGGTAGCGCGGCTCGTCATTGATGGAGGCGCTGCGCAGGCGGAGATCGTCGAGATCACGCCGTCGTAAGCAGGAACAGCATGCAGGCGATTCTCAACCGGCTTGTCGAACATATGACCTGGGCCGATGCGCAGGTGCTCACGAAGCTGCGCACTGCCCCGGAAGACACGGCCGCGCTCAAGTGGTACGCGCATGTGCTGGCGGCCGAGCGGATCTGGCTCCTGCGCTTGCACGGACAGGACTGGACGACGCAGCGCGTGTGGCCGTCGCTCTCGCTGGACGAGTGCGCGGCGCTGGCGGAACAGAATTCCGCCCAGCTCCAGCAGTTCGTGGCGCGCCTGAAAGACGACGAGCTGTCGAAGCAGACGCAGTACACCAACTCGGCCGGCGACACCTACAGCAACACGGTATCGGATATGCTGACGCACGTGGCGCTGCACGGCGTACACCATCGCGGTCAGATTGCGGCGTCGCTGCGCGCCAACGGCATCGATCCACCCGCGCTCGATTTCATCCGCTTCGCGCGCGGCAAATAGTCATACTTCCCCTTGTAGATGGAGCAGAGATGAAGCAGTTGAAGGTTGTCGTGTGGGTTCTCCTGGTTGCGGTCACGTCCGTATGCGGGCGCGACGCACTCGCGTGCACCACGTTCTGCTATGCGGACGGCGGCACGCTCGTGTTCGGCCGCAACTATGACTGGAACATCGGCGACGGCATGGTGCTTGTGAACAAGCGCAACGTGCTCAAGCGCGCGCTTGTGGAGCCGGGTGCGGCGCAGTGGACGTCGAAGTACGGCAGCATCACGTTCAACCAGTATGGGCGCGAGTTTCCCACCGGCGGCATGAATGAAAAAGGCCTCGTGGTCGAGCTGATGTGGCTCGACGGCACGGAATATCCACCCAGCGACGGCCGCGGCGCTTTGCCCACGCTGCAGTGGATCCAGTACCAGCTCGACAACAGCGCCACCGTGAAGGATGTGCTGATCAGCGATCGTCTCGTGCGCATTGCGTACAACGGAGCGGCGCGGATTCACTTCCTCGTGGCCGACGCCACCGGCGATGTGGCGACGATCGAGTTTATTGTCGGTCTGATGGTGGCGCACCACGGCGTTCATCTGCCGTACCCCGTGCTCACCAACGACACCTATGACAAGTCGGAGGCATACGCGGACAAGGTGGGGAAGAAGACGGGCAAGTCGTCGCCCGCGTCGCTCGATCGCTTCGCACGCGCGGCCAGCTATGAAAAAAACGCCAAAACACCTGCGGAAGCAGTGCAGCACGCATTCGCCACGCTTGACGACGTGGCGCAGGGTGACCACACGCAGTGGAGCATCGTGTACGACATCAAGGACCGCCGCGCGTATTTTCGCACGCAGGCAGCGCGCGACATCCGTTGGATCGACATGGACGGCCTTGCGCTCGAGTGCAACACGCCGGTGAGCATGCTCGATATCAACGCGCCCATTTCCGGCGATGCCGGCAAGTCGTTCAAGCCGTACACGTCGAAAGCCAACCTGCAGCTGGTGCGCTCGTCTTTTGCAAAGACGCCGTTTTTGAGCGATACATCGCCGGATCTGCGCGACGAGCTCGCGAATTATCCCGACGCCACCACGTGTGGAACCCAGGCAGGCATGCACGGCGGAAAATAGGTTTTGATCCTTTCGTTTGACGTGCACACAGCGGCCATGACGGTGGCCATCGCCCTGCTGGCGGGCATGGTGGGGCAGTCGCTTGCCTATTACCTGCGCCTGCCCGGCATCGTCATCCTGCTTCTCGTCGGCGTCATCCTCGGCCCCGACGGATTCGGCCTCATCGATCCCGACGCGCTCGGCGGCGGACTCCACGTCATCATCGGTTTCGCCATCGCGGTGATTCTGTTCGAAGGTGGAATGCACCTCGAATGGAAGCAGCTGCGGCGCGAAGCGCCCACCATTCGCCGCCTCGTCACGCTGGGTGCCGTGGTGACGTGGATGGGCGCGGCGCTGGCAGCGAAATTCGTGATGGGGTGGGACACGCGCCTCTCGATCCTGTTTGGCGCACTCGTCATCGTGACCGGGCCGACGGTGGTGTCGCCCTTGCTGCGCCGCGTTCGCGTGCGCAAGAATCTCCAGACCATTCTCGAAGCCGAGGGCGTGTTCATCGATCCCATTGGCGCCATCATCGCGGTGGTGGCGTTCTATGCGGTGTTTGCGACCGACACGCTCCATGGGTTGCTACCCCTCGGCATCGGTGCGCTGGCCGGTGTGGCGGGCGGCTTCGCCATGGTTCTCCTCCTGCGCTCGCGACGTCTCATCCCGGCCGGCATGGAGAAGGTGTTCACGCTCACGCTGGCGTGGGGAATTTTCCAGGCCAGCAATGCCATCGCGCAGGATTCGGGAATCCTGGCCGTGATCGTTGCCGGGAACCTGGTGGCGAACGTCGCGCAGGAAACCACGCGCGGCGTGCGTGAGCTCAAGGAGCAGCTCAGCGTGATGCTTGTGGGCATGCTGTTCGTGCTGCTCGCCGCCGAGGTTCGCGTGTCGGAATATACGTCGCTGGGATGGCATGGCATCGCGGTGGTGGCGGCGCTCATGTTCATCGTGCGGCCGCTGTGCGTGCTCGCGTGTACGACAGGTTCGGAACTTTCCGGAAAAGAGAAAGCCTTCCTGTCGTGGATCGCACCGCGCGGAATCGTCGCGGCGTCGGTGGCGACGATTTTCTGTGAAGCGATGCAGGTTCGCGGTATCGGCGGCGGCGAATCCATGCGCAGCCTCGTCTTGCTCGTGGTGAT
>DATEHD010000425.1:0-3623 GCA_035279765.1 Candidatus Krumholzibacteriia bacterium
CCGATTCTGCTCGCTATCGAGGGGTAATACGCGCGCGATAGCGCGCGCCGCTTCCTAATGTCTCCCAACGAACGCTATCAAGTTGTCGTCCTCGGTGCCGGTCCGGGTGGTTACGCGGCCGCGTTTCTCGCCGCCGACCTCGGCCTGAAGACCGCTCTCATCGACACGGAAGAAAATCCCGGCGGTGTGTGCCTGTATCGCGGGTGCATTCCGTCCAAGGCGCTCTTGCACGCGGCGAAGGTTCTGCACGAAGCCGAAGCGGCGACCATCATGGGCATCGAGTTTGGGCCGCCGCGCATCAATGTCGACACGCTGCGCGCTTGGAAAGACGGCGTGGTCAAGAAGCTCACGAGCGGTGTGGGGCAGGTGGCGAAGTTTCGCAAGGTGACGTACATCGCCGGGCGTGGCACGTTCACGGATCCGCACACGCTCAACGTGCAGATGAACGCCGGCGGCACGCAGCCGGTGGCGTTCGATCATTGCATTGTCGCAACCGGTTCGCGCCCGGCCACCATTCCGCTATTCGATGCGAAATCACCGCGCGTCCTCGATTCCACCTCGGCGCTCGATTTGAAGCGCATCCCCAAGGGACTCCTGGTGGTGGGAGGCGGATACATCGGACTCGAGCTCGGTAGCGTTTACGCGGCGCTCGGCTCGCGTGTCTCGGTAGTCGAAATGCTTCCCGGTCTGCTGATGCCGGGCGCGGATCGCGATCTGGTGAGCATCCTCGAGAAGCGCCTCACCAAAGAGTTCGAAGCCATCATGCTAAACACCAAGGTGACCGCCGCGACGGAGGACAAGGAAGGTATTCGCGTCACCTTCGAGGGCGCGCGCACCGAGGACGCGGTTTATGACAGCGTGCTCGTCTCTGTTGGCCGCAAGCCCAACACAAGCGGCTTTGGCCTCGAGAACACGAAGGTGAAAGTGAATCAGCGCGGCTTCATCGAAGTCGACGCGCAGCGGCGCACCGCCGAGCCGTCGATTTTTGCCATCGGCGATGTCACCGGCGATCCCATGCTGGCGCACAAGGCGTCACACGAGGGCCGCACCGCGGCCGAGGTGATTGCGGGGCACAAGGTGGCGTTCGAGCCCAACGCGATTCCCGCCGTCATCTTCACCGATCCCGAAATCGCGTGGTGCGGCCTCACCGAGACGCAGGCCAAAGAGAAGAACATGGAAGTCGCGATTGCGAAGTTCCCGTGGGGCGCTTCCGGCCGCGCCATGACGATCGAGCGCACCGACGGCCTCACCAAGCTCGTCATCGATCCCAAGACCGAGCGCGTGCTCGGCGTGGGCATTTGCGGCGCGGGCGCGGGCGATCTCATCTCCGAGGGTGCGCTCGCCATCGAAATGGGCGCACTTGCATCTGACGTCAAACTCACCATCCACCCGCATCCCACCCTCAGCGAAACCATCATGGAAGCGGCGGAAGTCTTCTACGGCCAGAGCACGCACGTCTACCGCCCGAAGCGCGGCTAGGCGTTGCGCCACGCTCCCGAAGTTACAATCAGCGCTGACGGTAAATTTCCTGTCGGTGCGGCTTGTGAAAGCCAACTTAGGTCCGTTACGGACCTGAATTTCTGCGGCGACGCGCGGATTTGCTCTGGTTGCTCCGGCCCAGCGTCCTCCGCTACAATCATTGTGCCCCTCATGACGTGACCCGCATGAAGCACACTTCCTTTCGCTCGCGGCGCGCCCTTGTTGCCGCATTGCTTTTCTCCGCCCTCCCCGCGGCGCGCGCACACGCCGCCGACGCCAATGTGAAGCTCCCGGAGCTCTGGCGGATCACCGATAGCACGTTCGGTGTGATCCGCGACATTGCCAGCGACAGCCAGGGCAACGTCTACCTGCTTGATAGCCAGCGTTGTGTCGTTCGGGTCTACTCCTCGACTGGAAAATTCCTGCGCTTGATCGGACATGAGGGGGAAGGTCCGGGCGAGTTCCGTCATCCCGTCTCGATGTTCGTAGGCGAACAGGGCGACGTTGGCGTTGTGCAGATGATACCGGGCAAGGTTGTGTACTTGTCTTCGGACGGGAAGCCGACGGGCGACATCACACCCGCGCAGCCGACCGATGCCACCTCTCAGCTTGTCGATGGCGACGCGCGCGGCGGAAACGTCGTGCTGTTGTTCGACAGCCGAAAGTTCGATGAGACGCACAAGAAATGGTCGCGGGATTGTTTCCTGGCTTCCGTAACGACGGATGGCAAGGTGGTGGCCCGATACGCTACAAAGGAAACCGCTATCGACCTCACCGCACCGCTCCTCGACGATGCGGAATGGGACACGTTCGAGCAGCGGTGGCAGATCGGGCCGGATGGAAGGGTGTACGCGGCCAATTCGTACGACAAGTATGAGATCAGCGTGTACGACGAGGCCGGCAAGCTGCAGAAGGTCATCGCGCGGGAAGGCAAACCCGTGACGCGATCGGCGCACGAGAAAGACGTGGCGTCCAGGACCCTGGCCTTCTATTCGAAGATGATCCCCAACTGCAAGACGCGCGTGCATGACACCGCGCGGGGAATCGAAAACTTCTACGTGCGCGATGACGGTTCGGTGTGGGTGCTGAGCGCTGCGGGCGCACGTAATCTGCCCGCGGGAACGATCGGGGTATTCGATATATTCAACCCCGAGCTCAACTTCGTGAAGACGGTGGCACTGGAGGGCGAAGGCAATCCGCTCGAAGACCGCTACGTGTTCGACCGCGACCGGCTCTACGTCATTACCGGCTTCCTCAACGCGACGATGCGGGAACAGGGCATCGAAGGCACCGACGATTCTCAGCCAACCGGTGTGATCTGCTACAAACTCGAAGGCGACGCCCTCGCGGCGAAATCGCGCTAACGATAAAGCGCTTTGATCGCTCCCCACGTGGTTGGCCTCGTCGCGACCTCGCTGGTCGTTGTGAACGACCACGTGGCACTGCTGACGTAAGGCCACGTTGCAGAATTCTCCACTCGCCAGTAGTATTTCTTGCCCGGCTGCAAAGGGCCGACGGTGTGCGGCTTGGTGACGGTACCGAAATCCGGCGGATTGGGTGACGTCCCGAAATAGAGGTATGCGGACGTCCCCGGTGTGGGATCACCGGCCGTCGACAGTACGCCCGTACACACCTGGACGGCGTCATCCCAGCTCAACGACGGTGTCAGTGAAACATCACTGGAACCGTTGGACGGCGTCGGGTTCGTTGCCGGAATCGGCCCCGCGCAACCCTCGGTGCCGGCGTAGAGAAGACCGGCGTACTCGAAGGGCGCCTCGGAAAGCGAGCAGTCGATACGATAGGCGCCGAGCTGCGGATGGGGTCCCGGCACGATCCTCGTACAGGGCGTCGGAGAGGATATCCTCAGATATCTCATCTCCATCACCATTACCTGGCTCGTGAGGCAGGATCCAAATTGAATCAGAGCTCCCGTCGGCGATGAACCTGTCACGGTGTACGGCGAGCTATCGCCAAGAAAATAGAGCCCGGACGCCGCCGGAACCGAAAGCGAGAACGCAACGGCGGTAGCGCTGGTCTCACTGTTGATGAATGCGTAAATTGTTACGAACGGAGAGCTCGGTCCAGGATCGCTGAGTACGCACTGGTAGCCGTTGGCGTCCGCGGCCAGGTATAGCGACGAAGCG
>DATEHD010000426.1:0-9832 GCA_035279765.1 Candidatus Krumholzibacteriia bacterium
CCGCGCCGTGATCGACGCCTTCGGCGCCCAGGTGGAGCGGGCGCCGATGGCCCACTGCGCGCTCCTGCTCGCCGTCGATTTTGTGCTGGGGCCGTCGTTCGAGGTGGTAATCGCGGGGAAGCGGGACGCGGACGATGTGAAAGCGATGGCAGCCGCCGTCGAGAGCGTCTATCAGCCCAATCGCGTGACTGTTTTTCGGCCGCAAGAGGGAGCAGAGGACGTGATGCGCATGGCGTCCTACACAAAAGAGCAGGTTGCGCTCGAGGGCGGGCGCGCGACCGCCTATGTATGCCGCGATTTTGCCTGCCACCGGCCCACAACGGACGCGGCCGAGATGCTCAAGCTGCTATCGGGGAGCGGCTGAAGTCCCGGAAAAGTCGGTTGGTATGCGGCGCACGGATTCCCGCTTGACACTTATTAAACACAACTTTAGAGTTCCTCGGACGCCTTGTGAATCCGGGCACGAGGCCGCAAAAATCCCATTAATTTTCCCGATTTGCAGTGATCACCGGAGACCGCTCCGTGAGGGTGCTTTGAGTCGGTCTGGCCAAAGTCTCATTATAGTATTCGTCTGTCTGGGCGCGATGCTGGCGTCCTCGCTGGCGTCCGCGCGCTCGACGCTTCCCACGCTCAAGGTGGGAATCAACGAGAAGCTCGGGGCGGAGGTTCCGGGCGACATCTCGTTTGTCGACGAACGTGGTGACACCGTGAAGCTCGGAGACCTCGTCGACCGCCCCACGCTGGTCTCGCTGGTCTATTACACCTGTCCCTCGGTTTGTCGCCCGCTTCTCACCGAAGTCACGACCATGCTGGGCAAGCTCGAGAAGATCGACATGCAGCCCAACCGCGACTACCGCATGATCACCATCAGCTTCGACAACACCGACAGCCCCGCCGGCTCGGCGCGCGTCAAAGACGAGTACTACCGCGGCCTTCCCAACGGTTTCCCCCGCGATGCGTGGACGTTCCTCACCGGAGATTCCGCCAGCGTGGCCGCGTTCACCAATGCGGTCGGTTTCGCGTTCGAGCGCAATGCGACGGGTTTCGCCCATCCGACCACGCTTGTCGTGCTGTCGAAGGACCGCAAGATCACGCGCTACCTGACCGGGTCGGAATATCTCCCGCTCGATATCAAGATGGCCCTGGTGGAGGCGCGCGAAGGCCGCATCGGCCCCACCATCGCCAAGTTCTACAAGTTCTGTTTCAGCTATGACCCGAAAGGGGAAAAGTTCGTGCTCAACGCGACCCGGGTGGTCGGCGTGAGCACGCTCGTTGGCGTCACCGCAGTGGTGCTCTTCGTGTCCGCGTCCGGACGGCGCCGCGAAAAGAAGGTGCATTGAACATGGCAGTAGATCCGCAACATCTGGAACGCTACCCCAGCGCTCCCGACGCGAACGAAGTCGACTTCTATCACTACAAGGGGCGGTGGGGCACCGGCCTCGCGTCGTGGATCTTCTCGACCGATCACAAGAAGATCGGCCTGATGTATCTCACGCTCATGATGAGCTGGTTCACCATCGGCATGTCGCTCGGGTTCCTGATGCGCCTGGAGCTGTTCACGCCCGGCCGCACCATCGTCGACGCTCAGACATACAACACGTTCTTCACGGTCCACGGCGTGATCATGATCTTCCTGTTCGTGATCCCGGGGCTCTCGGCGTCGATGGGGAACTTCGTGCTTCCCATCATGATCGGGGCCAAGGACGTGCAGTTCCCGCGCCTCAATCTGTTGTCGTGGTGGCTCTACGCCGCCGGCGGCGCGCTCGCGATCACGGCGCTCTTTACAGGCGCCGGTCCTCCGGATACGGGCTGGACCTTCTACGCGCCCTACAGCATTCGCACCGGCACCAACGTCACGCTGGCCGCATTCGCGGTGTTCGTGCTGGGCTTTTCGTCGATTCTCACCGGGCTCAACTTCGTGACCACGATTCACCGCATGCGCGCGCCCGGCATGGGCTTCATGCGCATGCCGCTGTTCGTGTGGGCGGTATACGCGACGGGCTGGCTGCAGGTGGTGGCGACGCCGGTGATCGGCATCACCATGGTGCTCATCATGGTGGAGCGCACCTTCGGCATCGGTGTGTTCGACCCGGTCAAGGGCGGCGACCCGATTCTCTACCAGCATCTGTTCTGGATCTACTCGCACCCCGCGGTCTACATCATGATTCTGCCCGGCCTGGGTGTGATTTCCGAGGTCATCACGGTGCACGCGCGCCGCACCATCTTCGGCTACAGCTTCGTGGCGATGTCGTCGATCGCGATCGCGCTCTTCGGCTCGATCGTGTGGGCTCACCACATGTTTGTGAGCGGCAACAGCCTGGTGGCCAACTTTGTGTTCTCGCTGCTCACCATGATCGTCGCCATTCCGAGCGCGGTCAAAGTCTTCAACTGGGTGGCCACGCTCTACAAGGGCTCGATCCAGCTCGAGACGCCGATGCTCTACGCGCTGGCGTTCATCTTCATCTTCATGATCGGCGGATTCAGCGGCATGATGATCGGCGTGCTCGCCGTCGACGTGCACGTGCACGACACGTACTTCATCGTGGCGCACTTCCACTACATTCTCTTCGGCGGGCTGGGTTTTGCGCTCTTCGCCGGGCTGCACCACTGGTTCCCGAAGATATTCGGCCGCATGTACCACCAGCTGCCGTCCAAGATCGCGTGGGCCTTCGTGACTGTCGGCTTCAACGTGCTCTACGGACCCATGTTCATCCTGGGCTGGGAAGGCATGCCGCGGCGCTATTACGACTACCTCCCGCAGTTCACCTTCTGGCACCAGGTATCGACGGTCGGGTCGTGGATCATGATCACGGGCATTCTGACCATGCTCATCAACCTCCTGCACTCGATCAAACACGGCAAGGTGTGCAAGGACCCCAATCCGTGGGGAGGCGGCCGCACGCTGGAGTGGACGGTTCCGTCGCCGCCGCCGCTCGAGAACTTCCGCGACGTACCTGTCGTCAACCGTGGTCCCTATGACCTCGAACCCGCGATGGAGCACAAATGAGCACGGCACATGTGGGCACGCACGGGCACGCGGACGCGCACGCTAAGGACGTGCAGCTCCACGTCCACAAGGACTACCGCGGCTCCAAGTTCGCGATCTGGCTCTTCCTGATCACCGAAGTTCTGCTCTTCGGCGGCATGTTCCTGCTGTATTCGGTGTACCGCGCCAAGTACGCGGCTGATTTTCACACGGCCGCGGAGGAGCTCAACACGCTGCTCGGCACCATCAACACGCTGGTGCTGCTCACGTCGAGCCTCACCATGGCGCTGGCCATCGCGGCCACGCACCACGGCAACCGCAAGCTCGCGTTGTGGATGCTGGCCGTGACCATTCTGTGCGCGTGCACCTTCCTGGTGATCAAGTACTTCGAATGGAGCGCCAAGTTCCACCACGGCATCTACCCGGGCTCGGCGCACCTCGCCGCGTTTCCGCGCGGTGAGATTCTCTTCTTCGGTCTCTATTTCACCATGGCCGGCGTGCACGGTATTCACGTGCTGGTGGGCGCGGTGCTGCTCACCGTGATGTTCATTCGCGTGCTCAATCAGCCCAACGCGAAACTGTCATTCGTGGCGGGACTCGGCCTGCAGCATGCCGAGGGCGCCCGCCTGGCCATCATCGACGATAACGGAACGCCGCTGTGGAAGGGCGAGACCATCGACTCGACCATGCAGCGCATCGATGTGAAAACGAAGTTCTGGCCGGTCAAGAGCCGTTTCAAGGTCGAGGACTTCAACCAGCTGGAGAACGCGGGACTGTACTGGCACATCGTCGACATCGTGTGGATTTTCCTGTTCCCGCTCTTCTATCTGATCACGTAGGCACGCGGAGGAAGTCATGAGTCACGACGACCATCACGAAGCAGCACACGAGCCCGTCGGCTACGGCACGTATTTCATCACGTGGTTTGCCCTGGTGTTCCTCACCGCGATCACGGTCACGGCCGCGGGCCTGCACCTCGGCGCCACCAGCGTCGCCGTGGCACTTGTCATCGCGACCATCAAGGCCTCGATCGTGTTGTACCTGTTCATGCACTTGAAGTACGAAGACGCCGCCTTCCGCCGCCTGATCCTGGTCATGCTCGGTTTTTTCGGGATCATGGTCGGCCTGACCTTCACCGACGTCATGTTCAGGTAATCGCATGCTGAGTCGCCTTTCCAACATCGCCGACGCGGTCAACGGCCCGATCATTTTCATCTCGGCCGTCTCGCTTTTCATGCTCGTGGGCATCACGGGCGTGATGCTGTACTTCACCTTCCGCTACAACCGCCGGCGCAGCCCGGTGGGCGAGGACATTCACGGTCACCAGATGCTCGAGGTCGTGTGGACGGTGATCCCCACCATCCTGGCGTTCGCGTTCTTCTGGTACGGGTGGGAGGGCTACAAGATCATCAAGACGCCGCCCAAGGATGCCATGCGCATCCAGGTGACGGGACGCATGTGGTCGTGGCACATGCAGTACGCGAACGGCGTCGAGAGCAACGAGCTCTACGTGCCCGTGAACCGCGCCGTGCGCTGCGACCTCGCGTCGCAGGACGTGATTCACAGCTTCTATCTGCCCGCATTCAAGGTGAAGCAGGACGCGGTGCCCGGCGTGCCGGGGCTGTTCCTGTGGTTCATCGCGAACCAGGTGGGCGACTACGACATTTTCTGCGCCGAGTACTGCGGCACCAATCATTCGCGCATGCTTTCCAAGGTGCACGTCCTCCCGGAGGCGGACTTTGACGCATGGCTCAAGACCGAAGGCGTCAAGGTGGCCGAGATGAAGAAGGCCACCGAAGCGACGGGCGGCGCCAGCGACGAGACCCTGGCCATCGTGGGCAAGCAGCTCGCGACGTCCAAGGGCTGCGTTGCGTGTCACAGCTCCGACGGCAGCAAGCTCATCGGTCCGTCATACAAAGGACTCTACGGCTCGAAGCAGACCGTCGTGAGCGACGGCGCCGAACACGAGGTCACCGTCGATGACGCGTACATCAAGAAGTCGATGCTCACGCCCACGGCGGATGTCGTGAAGGGCTTCCAGCCGCTCATGCCGTCGCAGCAGGGGCTGGTGTCGGATGGCGAGATCAAGGCCCTGACCGCGTACATCAAGTCACTCAAGTAATACCGAATGAAGCGAGGCTTCGGCATCATCGTCCAGCTTTCCAAGGTGCGCATCTCGTGCCTGTCGACGCTTTCCGCGGCGACGGGCTTCGTGCTGGCGTGGCGCGGCGTGTCGCTCGCCATGATCCCGATGCTTGCCGGTGTGTTCCTGCTGGCGTGCGGCGCGGGTGCGCTCAACCAGGCGCAGGAAGGCGACATCGACGCGCGCATGAATCGCACGCGCAACCGCCCGGTTCCGAGCGGTCGCATTCGCGCGCGCGAGGCCGCGCTCATCGCCGCAGCCCTGATCGCCGCCGGCTCCGTGCTGCTGGCGCCGGTGCCCGTCGCGATGCTCCTCGGATTCGTCACCGTGCTCTGGTACAACGGCGTGTACACGCCGCTCAAGCGCGTGTCCGCCTTCGCCGCCATCCCGGGCGGGATCGTGGGCGCCATTCCGCCGGTGATCGGCTGGGTGACAGGCGGCGGTGTCGCCACCGATCCGCGCATCATCGCCGTCGCATTCTTCTTCTTCGTGTGGCAGGTCCCGCACTTCTGGCTCCTGCTTCTGCGCATCGGCGGGGAATATGAGCGCGCGGGGCTGCCGACACTGACGCGCATTTTCACGCGTCCCCAGTTCGCGCGCATCATCTACGTATGGATGATCGCAACCGCCATGGCGTGCGTTTCGATGCCGCTCTTCGGCGTGTCGTCGGCGGTGTGGACGACGGCGGGATTGATTCTCTCTTCGTTGTGGCTCGGGTGGCACGCCACCCGGATGGTTCGTTCCAATGGCGACCGGCTCGCGTTTCACCAGATCAACATGTACGCGCTGCTCGTCATTTCGCTCTTGTCGCTGAGCGGCCTGGTCGGTTAGGAAAGGCGATCCATGGATTTCTTGAGCCAGCACATCATCGCGCCGAGCGGGCAGCACCTGAAGCTGCTCGAATTTCTCGCCATCGTGACCTACGCCATTCACCTGCCGTATATCGCCATGGTGATCGGATCGTCGGCGGTGGCGATGTGGCTGACGTTCTCGGACCACGAGATTCCCAACGCGAATTTCGCGCGCCTGGCTGATGATCTGCAGCGTACGTTCCTGGGGAACCCGCTCACCATGCTCGTGCTGGGCGTGCTGCCGCTCCTGGCGCTGCCGATTCTGTACGGCATCTGGTTCGACTCGGTGCCGCTCGCGCCCATCGGCTACATCGTGATGCCGATCCCGGGCATCGTGCTGGGACTGGTGCTCCTGCGCTTCTACCGCGCCACCTTCAGCGGACGCAAGAACGCGTACAACCAGCACATGGGAATCGGCACGCTGGCGCTCCTGTTGCTGATCGGGTCGTATTTCGTGCTGATCAGCTCGGTGACGCGCCTGCAGGATCCGGAGAAGTGGTATCGCCTCAAGAATCTCGTGATCCTGTTGCTCAACTGGAACGTGATCTGGAAGTTCCTCTTCTTCCTGCACGCCGCGTTTGCAATCACCGGCGCCGGCATCCTGTTCTTCATGTTCCGCTGGTCGGATCGCGCGACGTCGGGAGATCCCGAGTACGCCGCATTCGTGCGCAAGTTCGCGACCGGGCTTTCGCTGGCTTTCTGTTTTGCGCTGCCGCTGTTCAATCTGCTCTATGTGTTCACGTCGCCCGACGTGGTGTTCGACTCGACCACGTATCTCATGGCCACCGCGATCGTGTTTGTGTGCATGATCATCGTCTTCATGCTGCTCTCGGGGCTGCGCGCCGGAGCGCCGCGCTTCGTGACCGCCGCGTTCGTCGCGCTTCTCATCGTGTTCGTGCTGTCGTCGAGCTTCGACGTGCGCGCGATGGCCAACGCCAACAAGGAGCACGCCACGCTGCTCGAGATGGCGTCGGAGAAGGAAAAGGCCGAGAAAGAGGCGCTGATCGAAGCCAAACTGGCCGAACAGTCGGGCTCGAGCCTGGGCGAAGAGACCTTCAACAAGGTGTGCATGCAGTGTCACCGCTTCAACGAGAAGCTGGTGGGACCGCCGCTCGCGCAGATGCTTCCCAACTACAACCTGGAGAGCCTGAAGGCGTTCATCGCCAATCCCAACAAGTCGCTGCCGGGTTATCCGCCCATGCCGAATCCGGGCCTCACGCCGGCGCAGATCGCGGCGGTCGCCGAGTACGAGCTCTCGCATTACAAGGAAGCCACGGGTGGAGCGCCCGCCGGCGGTGCCGCTCCGGCAGCGGCGCCGGCCGGTGCTGACACGACGAAGGCGAAAACGAATTCACATCCGAAGCAGACAGGGGTGAAGAAGTGATCAGGCGCATCGTCGATACCGCGGTGTTCGGGTACTTCGCTCTGTTCATGGTGCTGATCCTGGCACTCGGCTTCCGCTGGCACACCCAGCGCAAAGCGCCCACGCAGCCCATCAACTACAGCCATCAGATTCACGTGGGCAAACTGAACCTCCAGTGCCTGTTCTGCCACGAGACGGCGGACAAGTCGCCCTTCGCGGGCGTGCCGTCGGTGCAGAAATGCATGAGCTGCCACCAGGCGGTCAAGACCGACAGCCCGGAGATCATCAAGCTCACCAAGTACTGGAACGACAAGGAGCCGGTGCCCTGGAATCGCGTGCACCGCATCCGCATCCGCAATCACGTGTACTTCACGCACAAGCGCCACATCCTGGCCGGTGTGCAGTGCGAGCACTGTCACGGACAGCTGGCCGCGATGCCGCGCGTGCGCCAGGTGAAATCGATGAAGATGGGCTTCTGCGTGTCGTGCCATGAAGCCAATCACGCGCCGACGGACTGCGTAATCTGTCACATGTAGGACGAGGAAAGGACCGACACGATGGACAGGCGGGAATTTCTAGGATTGCTGACGCTGGCGTCGGGAGCTTCGCTCCTGGCCGGCTGCGATCTCACTCGCAAGTCAGAGAAGCTGATCCCATACCTCGTGCCGCCTGACGACGGCATCCTGCCGGGACAGGCCACGTTCGTGAACACGTCGTGCACGGAATGTCCCGCGCACTGCGGTATGACCGCGCGCATCCGTGACCAGCGTCCGGTCAAGGTGGATGGCAACGCCAATCATCCCATCAATGACGGGGCACTGTGCGTGCGCGGACAGGCATCGCTCTCGCGCCTCTATCATGTCGACCGCCTGCGCCAGCCGCTCATCAAGGATGCGTCCGGAAAGCTGGTTCCCGGAACGTGGGCCGACGCGCTGCGCATGGCGTCCGGCACGCTCCAGAGCGCGCCCGGCTCCAAGGTGATGCTCTCCAGGCGCACCACCGGGTCGCTCTCCGGGCTCATGGATGACTTTGCGTCGCGCACCGGTGTGGAGCGTCTGCCCGAATATGAACTGCTCTCGAATGGCGCCATCCGCGAAGCGAATCGCTCGTTGTTCGACCGCTCCGTGGTTCCGCTCCTCCATCCCGATCGCGCCGATGTCATCGTTACTGTCGGCGCCGATGTGCTGGAAACCTTTGCCAACCCGGTTCAGTTCACGGAAGCGCTCTCCAAGAAGCGCGGCAACAACCAGCGCGTCACGTGGTATCACGCCGAGCCGCACGTGTCGCTCAGCGGTTTCAAAGCGGACCACCGCCTCGTGGTGAAGCCGGGAAGCGAAGCTTTCCTGCTCGCGTACCTGCTGCACACCGTGGCCCTCACGCGTACGCTCGACAAGCGCATCGCGGCGCACGTCTCCGATGTTCCCAATGTCGACCTGGCGCGCGCTGCGCAGGCCACCGGCCTCGCACCCGACGTCCTGGCGTCACTGGGTACGGCTCTCGCCCGCGCCAACTCACCGCTGGTGGTGGCGGGCGGTGTGTCGACGGGCCAGGAGAGCGGGCTCGATGTGGCACGCCTCGCCTCACTCATCCAGGCCGCCTGCGGCATGCAGGGACGCACCGTGGATTTTGCCAACGCGCAGGACTACTCGCGCGTCGGCACCATGGCCGATATCGATCGCCTGATGACGCGTCTCGACGGCGGCACCATCGGAACGCTGATTCTTTTCAATATTGATCCCGTCTCGGAACTTCCGCTGGGCGACAAGTTCGCCCAGTCGATCGACCACGCGGCCTTCGTGATCGGTGTGGCGGATATTCTCACGCCGACCATGGAGCGTGCCGACGTCGTGTTCCCGCTCTCGCACACACTCGAGTCGTGGGGTGACGCGGAGCCGGCCACCGGAGTCGTGAACGTCATTCAGCCCGTGTTCGCGCCGCTCTTCGACACCGCGTCGGACGGCGACGTGCTGCTTCGTCTCATGATCGCAATGGGGGGAGCCGCGGCGGGCACGACCTATCAGCAGTATGTGAGCGACCGCTGGGCGAAGAGCCTCGGCGCCGATGCGCCGGCCACGCTGCTCAAGCAGGGATGGATTGCGCGTGGTGCGGCGGCCGAGACCGCGGCGGCGAAAGAGCCGGATCACAAGTACTCGTTCGATACCGCGACGGCACCGGCGGGCGCCGTGCTCATGATCGCGCCGTCGATTCGTTTCTACGATGGACGCAGCGCCGAGCTTCCGCTCCTGCACGAAATTCCGGATCCGCTCACGTCGGTCACCTGGGACAGCTGGGTGTCGGTCGGACTGGAGACGCTCAACAAGCTCGGCGGTAAAGAAGAAGACATGTTCGACCTGCGCGGGGACAACTGGTCGCTGACACTTCCCGTGCGCGCCATGCCGGGCCTCGGTCCGGACGTGTTCCTGGTGCAGCGTGGTATGGCCAATCCCGCGGTGGGCTGGTCGCGTCTTTCCGGCGAAGCCATGACGGTG
>DATEHD010000427.1:0-5186 GCA_035279765.1 Candidatus Krumholzibacteriia bacterium
AGCAGCCGCGACGTAGACGTACGCATGATCGTCCCGATAAACCAGCGGCCAATCCGCCGCCTTCGACAACCACGCGTGGAGATTCTGCATGCCGCCGTCCGCATGCGCCGGCGCGGGCAGAATGAACGCATCCGGCTTGTACTTCCGATTGATCGCCCGCCAGCTCGTCTCGCGCGCCTGCGCCGTTAGAAAGTCCAGGTAGAGCTTCGGGTCGATGTCGCGGCCGTCGATGAACGTCGGCCGCTCGCCGTAGAGATCCCACAACATGTACGACCCAAAACCGATCGTGCTGAAGGGTCGCTTCGCCACGTTTTCCTTCGCCACAAACGCGAGCGCTTCCTTCGGATACAGCTCCGGGATGTCCTGCGAGGTCAGAACGCGCGAGCGTTCCGCCACCATCACCGACAGCGCGAGCGCAATGCCGATGACGCTCCATACGGCACGCGAGGGCCAGACACGTCGCGCAAGCGCGACGAGCGACGAGTCACGCAGCAAGAGCGCGACGGCGGGTACAGCGACCAGCGCGAATTCAACCCGAAACCGGTGCGACTGGAATGAAAGCAGCGCCGTCGCCACCATCAGTGCGACTGGAGCCAACGGAAGACTTGTGAACCGCAGCAGCACGGCAATCGTAGCCGCGCCGAGGAGCAGCTCATAGTAAGGATGAAAGTTCGCCGACCGCATCGTGATATCGAACGGGGATTTCCATTCCAGCGTGTAGCGCGTGAGCAGATTGTGCTGCGCCGGGTCGAACGGCTGCAGCAGGAATGCCTTCGGATTCGGGTTCACCACGCATACCACCACCATCAGCGTCACCAAGAGTGCGGCTCGCTTCCAGTCGTGGCGCGCGACCGCGGGCACCAGGTGCGTGGTGGTCGCCAGCCATTCCGCGAGAAAGAAGATGGCGGCGAGCACGGGGCCGAGCAGAAAGCTCGAGTGGAGCTGCACCCATGCCAGCTGCACCAGGAGCGGCGCCACGAAGAACGACTTGCCGCTGCGCTCGTGACTGGTGAGGAGAAAACCCACCAGCCACGCGATGAACACGTACTCGAAGATCTGTCCGCGATCCGTGAAGCGCGAGTGTGAACACACAAGCGCGATCACGACCAGCGGCGCGGCGACGGCCCACGCCACACCGATGCGCTTGAGGGTGCGGAACATGATCCACGCGAGCAAACCCACGAGCGCCACGCGCAACACACCGATCGCGGTCATGCCGCCCAGTTTGAAGAGCGCGTAGAAAATGATGCCGGAGAGGTACGACAGCGGCGACCATGGCGTGCCGGGAACGGTGAACGTGAATGGATCGCGGTAGATGTAGGCGTGTGTCTCGACCATGCGGCGTCCCACCGCCAGCAACCAGTAGAGGTCGAGATTGGGCAGCGGCCGGACCACCATCGCCATGGCGAACAGGATCACGAGCCCCGCTGCAATGGCGTCGAACGGCGTCACCAGCGCCGGCCCGGGAACGCGCCCTTTATCCCCAGCCTGGCCGCCTTGAGCCGGCGCCGGCCTGGCGCCATCCCGGACATTCCCGTTCTTTCGACGCGGGGAGCGTTGTTTCGGCTGGGCCAAAGGCGATGGTCTCCGTGTGTCGGTGTTGCGACGTGTGTGTGAACTTCCGTGGACACCGCTACCCGGTGCGGGCGCCGCAACAAGGGGCCGGGTACGCTGTCAAATGGCTTGAGGAACCTTAGCTTAGGCGAGAGCGCCGCTGCAATGGCCACTCGCGGCACGCGAGTTGCCCTACGGTGTTCAAAGCTGGCAGGTAATGGTCCCCCGAGGGTCGACTCCATTGGAAGAACACCCCGGGTTTGCAACACGACGCGCGCCCGCGCGCTTCAACAGAGGGAAAGGACCCGCCATCATGAAACGCAACCGAACCTTTGCGTCCATTGCGCTGATAAGCGCGCTGGCCGCCTGGGCCTTTGTGGGCTGTGAACAGTCCACCGGCACCGACACCTCCAATGATGTCGCGACGCGCACCCAGAGCGTCAATCTCAACGATCCGTACGGCGGCTACAACACGGCCAACGAGAAGGCCGGCTTCGGCGATCCGTATCTTCTCGGAAATTACGGTGGCGCGGCCAATAACATGGTCGCGCTGGCCGACAGCGATACCACGCGCGACGATCATATGCGCATCCAGCGCTTCCTTCTCGTTACGTGGGGTAATCTGCAATCGGATTCTACCATCACGTCGCCAACCGACTGGTCCGGATCGTTGTGCGCGGAGAACGGTATCGTTCGTCCCCTGCGCACGATCCGTTTTGAGTATCCTCGCGACCACCTGGTGCCCGGCACATCGCGCAGTTGTGTGGACTGGGTTTCGCACACGGAGCCCCATTTCGACGGCATTCTGTTCGCGTTCCATCATATGCCGTGCGACTCCCTGGCGTCGGACTCGCTGTGCGCTGCGCCGCTCTCGATCACGTTCACAACCGGCCCGCTCACGGTGACGTTCAACCAGGATGAGCTCAAGGATCTGCACAAGGTCATCAAGGTCGATGATGCCGGCAACGCGGTGGCGTTCAATACCATCGTGCGCGAGCCCCACGCCTGCCCGAACGGATTTCTCGCCGGGCAGTGGAAGGACGTCCCGGGCCAGCGCTATGCCGGTATCTTCCGCGGCGAATGGACGACCGAAAACGGTCTGCACTCCGGCTTCTTGCACGGCGTGTACGGCCAGAACCGCGAAGGCCACAATGTATTCTTCGCCAAATGGATCACGGACAGCGGCGCATTCCACGGCCTCATGCGAGGCACCTACGGCGAGGGTACCAATGCCGCGAGCGCCAATGCCGACGGATGGTTCAGCGGTGTCTGGATCTCTCGAGAGCTACGCATGGCCGGTAATGTGAAGGGTGTGTGGGGACAGGGCAGCGGCGAGGACGGCGGCGGATTCTTCCGCGGCGTGTGGGGAGCGTTGTGTAGATAGTCGCTCCTGGACCCGCGTTCCCCATCGCGCGAAAGATACGCGCGAACGCGGTCCAGATTTGCAACCGGCGTTACGATCGCCGGCGAAAAGCCCCCGCGATGCTGAGATCGCGGGGGCTTCGCGTTTCTAGTTCTGTCCGGCCTTGTTCTCGCGCTCGGCACGCGCTTTCGCGCTGTCGGACTGCTCGAGCGATTTCTTCACCACGGCCGCGCCCGGAAGCTTCGATTCACCGATCGCGCTGTCGCGCTGTGCGGTGGTCATCGGTTTCCGGGCCGGCTCGACTTTCTTGGCGCATGCGCTCGCTCCCATGATGAGTGCCAGCGCCGTGAGAAACATCCAGATTCGTCGTGCAACCATGCTGCGGACCTCCTTCGCAACATCGTGGACACTATGTCAGCATCTTGAACGCGCGCAACCCCCACTTGTTCTCGCGGAAACCCGGAATGCACCACAGCACCGCCAGGGGCTCGATGGCGCGGGCGGCCACCGCCGTCCCCATGTCCGCCACTTCCCAACCGAACTGCGTGCACACGTCACCCACTATTTTCTTGGCGGCGGCGTTGTTGCCGGCGATGAACATGGTCGGCTTCCCTTCTTTGAACTTGGGGTCGACCATGGTGTCGCTGCCGATGCAGCTGAACGCCTTGACGAAATGCGCGGCGGGAAACTCCGCCTGCAGCTGCTCCATCAAGGACTCGTTGGGACCGGTGAAAGACTGAATTACGCCGTCGATGGGCGGTGCGTCCATGATGGCGTTGGTGGGATCGATCACGGTCTTGCCCGCCAGGTGCTTCGGCCCCGCGGCGCGCAACACGTCCGCGGCCGCGTTGCCCTTCACCGCGAGCACGAGCACCTCGCCGAATGCCGCCGCATCGGCCACACTGCCGGTACGCACACCGGTGTGCTGCTTTGCAAAACCGGCAAGCTTCTGCGGCTCGCGCGTCCCCATGGTCACCCCGTGACCGTATTTCAAGAATCCGGCGGCGAGCGCCTTCGCCACTTCGCCGGAGCCGAGAATACCGACCTTCATGCGCGGTCTCCTTCCATTTTTCCCATCATTGATGGTGACGTGCCGCGGGAGTATACACCCGCGTTCACTTCATGTACTTGGGCTGGTAGAGCTGCACGGTGAAGTCGCCGGGCGCCTCGAAGTACGTCACCAGGCCATAGCCGTGGTCTTCGATCGGCTGCGTGAACTTGACGCCCCGGCCCTCGAGATCGCGAACCGTCGCGGGAAGATCGTCGCAGTAGAACGAAATGTCCGCCGTGCCCGACGGAGGACCGTCCGGGTCGGTGGGATGGACGCCGAGGTCCGCTTCGGCCAGATCGAAAATCAGCCAGCCGTCACCGACGTCGTTACCGTGGAGTCCAAGCTTGTCACGAAAAAACGCGCGCAGGTCGGCTGCGCGCGTTGAATAGAACATCGCGTGAAGTCCGCGAATCATGGAATTCCTCCCAGGCTATGGAGTGGTTCGGACGACGGCGGGGCCGTGGCGCCCGCGCAGTCCCGTGACGACAAGTATGAGCCCCACACCGGCCGCGGTCCAGCCGATCCAGTTGGGAATGGCGTGATGCTCGACGACATGTATCTTGGCGTCGCCGATATTGATCCCGCCCTTGTCCTCCTTGTAAGAGGCGCCGCGCAGCGCGACAACGAGTCCCGCCAGCAGCAGAACGAGTCCGACCCAGAATGACTTGCTCATGTGATCACTCCCTGTCGACCTGATTACAGGCGACTGGTTTGAAGACGTTACGGCGTGCGCGGATGCTCTTCATGAATCACGGTGTCACGAACCACGGTGACACTCGTGCCGTGGCGACGAATGCCACTCAGCACCAACACCAGGCCAACACCCGCGGCGATCCAACCGACCCAGCTCGGAATGCCGTTGTGATCCGTGACCGTCACGCTCGCATCGCCGACACCGTACGTGTCGCGGTTGTGTACGAACGACGGCCCCGCCAGCGCCACCACAATACCGAGCACCAGCACAACCAAACCGATCCAGAATGTCTTGCTCATGCGCACGACTCCTTTGCGGGCACCACTGGATCGAATTAACAGGATGCGTGGCGGCGAATCCAGTTGGGAATTACGCGGAGGTCAGTACTTTACCTTAGAGCAGCAACTGCAAACCGGCGGAGATTCGCCAAAGCGGGGGAGATTACACTACACGCGTCTTCCATTTGCCGCGCCGGAACCACACCACGGCGATGATGCCCGCGAGTGATTCCGCGATCACGATCG
>DATEHD010000428.1:0-8346 GCA_035279765.1 Candidatus Krumholzibacteriia bacterium
AGTCCAGGCCGGCTTCGCGCGCGCCTTCGGCGAGCGCGGCCACACGGCCGTGATAGAGATAACCGCCGCGATCAAACGCGACCTTCTTGAAACCCTTCGACTGCGCCGCCTGCGCGAGCTGGCGTCCCACTTCGCGGGCAACCTGGATCTTGCGACCGTTGGCGGCCACCTTCTCCTCCGCGCCTTCGCCCTTCTCGCCCTTCTTGCCCTTCTTGCCTTCGGCCTTGGCTGCAGGTGCAGCGCCGGCGGCGGGCGCCTCGATCTTGAGGCTGCTCACCGACACCAGCGTGACGCCGGCGGTGTCGTCGATGAGCTGCGCATAAATCTGCGCATTGGAGCGGAACACCGCGACGCGCGGACGCTCGGGCGTGCCGATCACGCGGTTGCGCACGCGCTTGTGACGACGCCAGCGCTTGTACACGTTCTGATTGCGAAACTTCTTCTGCATGCTTTTGCCTCTATGTTGCTCGAAAGACGCTCACGCGGTCTCGACCGCGCGAGCACTGAGTTCGCGCGGCGGAACGCCGCGCGAGAAATCCAATTAAACCGATTAACTGCCGCTGCCTGCGGCCGACTTGCCGGCCTTGCGCTCAATGTGCTCGTCGATGTACTTGATGCCCTTGCCCTTGTACGGCTCGGGTGGACGAATACCGCGGATCTCGGCGGCGACCTGACCCACCTTCTGGCGGTCGATGCCGGAAATCTTGATCTTGGTCGGCTCCGGGGTCTCGATCGTGATGCCCTGCGGCGCCGTGAAATTCACCAGGTGCGAGTACCCAATGGTGAGCGTGAGCGTCGTTCCCTTGGCTTCCGCCTTGTAGCCGACACCGATGATCTCCAGGTCCTTCGTGAAACCGGCCGTGACGCCCTTCACCATATTATTGAGGTGGGCGCGGGTGGTGCCGTGCGAGGCGCGCACAAACTTCTCCTCGCTGGCGCGCGTCACGACGATCTCGTTGTTCTCCTGCGTGACCTTGCACGATGCCGGCACGGCCAGCGAGAGCTCGCCCTTGGGGCCTTTGACCTTCACATCGGACGCGCCGACTGTTATCGACACGCCGGCCGGAATGGGTACCGGCTTCTTTCCAATTCGCGACATGACTAAACCGTCCGTTCCTTCGTCGTTACCAGATCTCGCACATGACTTCGCCGCCGATGCCGCGCTTGCGGCACTCGAGATCGGTCAAGATGCCCTGTGACGTCGAGATGATCGCAATGCCGTAACCACCCAGCACGCGCGGCAGGCCCTTCTTGGGCGAATACACGCGGCGGCTGCACTTGCTCACGCGGCGCGTTCCGTTCAGTACGCCGACGTTGTCGCGGTTGTACTTGGGATACACGCGCAGGAGACCCTGGCGGTCGTCCTCGATGTACTTGACGCCGCTGATATAGCCGGCATCGAGCAGGATCTTGCTCATCTGCGCCTTGACGCGCGAAGCCGGGATGTCCACGTACTTCTTCTTCGCACCGCTCGCATTGCGCAGCTGCGACAGGTAGTCAGCAATCGGATCTGTCATCGCCATGTTTCTTGTTCTCCTACAAAGCTCACGCGGCGGTACGCCGCGCGAGAATTACCATTGAAATCGACTGTTACCAGCTGGCCTTGACCACACCCGGGACTTCACCCTGCAGTGCGAGGTCACGGAAACAAATGCGGCAGATCCCGAACTTGCGCAAGTACGCGCGCGACCGTCCACACTTGTTGCAGCGGTGATACGAACGCACCTTGAATTTCGGTGTGCGCTTCGATTTTGCGATCCACGATTTCTTCGCCACGATTCCTCCGTCCGTCCGCTAGTTCTTGCGGAACGGCATCTTCATGTGCGTCAGCAGAGCGAGCGCCTGCTCGTCCGTGCGCGCACTCGTTACGATGGTGATGTCCATTCCGAAAGGCGCTGCGATCTTGTCGTAGTCGATCTCCGGAAAGATGATGTGCTCCTTGATGCCCATGGTGTAGTTGCCACGGCCATCGAAACCCTTCGACGCCACGCCGCGGAAGTCGCGGATGCGCGGCAGCGACAGATTCACGAGCCGGTCATAGAACTCGTACATGCGATCGCCGCGCAGGGTCACCTTGCAGCCGATCGGCATGTTCTCGCGCAGCTTGAAGGCCGCGACCGAAATGCGCGCGCGGTTGAGGCGCGGCTTCTGCCCCGTGATGAGACCGAGATCCGCCATGGCGGCGTCGACGAGCTTGCCGTTGGTGACGGCTTCGCCCACGCCCATGTTGATCACGATCTTCTGGAACTTCGGAACCTCCATGGGATTGGTGAAACCGAAATCCTTCTTGAGGGCCGGAATGACTTCCTTTTCGTAGAACTGACGCAGTCTCGCCATGATTATTCCCCTGAAATCATTTCTTCGCAGTTGCCGCACACGCGCGTCTTGCGACCGCTCGGGAGCGTTTTGGTGGTGGTGCGCGTCGCCTTGTCGCACTTCGGGCACACAAGCATCACATTCGAAATGTGAATCGATGCTTCCTTCTCGATGATGCCGCCGGGCTGCGTCTGCGAACGCGGCTTGGTGTGCCGCTTGACCAGCTGGATCTTTTCGACGATCACCCGGTTCTTGTCCGGGATGACCATGATCACCTTGCCGGTCTTGCCCTTGTGGTTGCCGGAGATGACCTTGACGGTGTCGTTTTTTACAATGCTACGCATGACTGTTTGCCTCCGCTCACAGCACTTCGGGTGCGAGCGATATGATCTTCATGAACTTCTTGTCGCGGAGCTCGCGCGCCACCGGTCCGAAAATACGGGTCCCGATGGGCTCCTTGGCGTCGTTGATGATGACGGCGGCGTTCTCGTCGAAGCGGATGAACGTTCCGTCCTCGCGGCGCGTTTCCTTGCGGGTGCGAACGACCACGGCCTTCGCGACCTGGCCCTTCTTCACCATGCCGCCGGGAATCGCGACCTTCACCGACACCGAAATGATGTCGCCGATGTGGGCGCTGTTCTTCCGGGTCGATCCGACGACCTGGATGCACTGCAAACTCTTGGCACCCGAGTTGTCGGCGACCTGAAGCATCGTTCGCATCTTGATCATTTCATTTACCTGCTCAATTCCGTTCTGGTTGTCCGGTACGCGCGCTTGATCAGCGCGCGGCACCCTGGGCCTTTACTTCGCGCGCTCGATGACCTCGACGAGGCGCCAGCGCTTGAGCTTCGAGAGCGGACGCGTCGACATGACCATCACACGGTCGCCGATGTTGGCGTCGTTCTTCTCATCGTGGGCGTAGAGCTTGGTGGTCTTCTTGATGTACTTGCCGTACTCCGAATGCTTCACCATGCGCTCCACCGTGACGACGATGGTCTGTTTCATCTTGTTGCTCTGGACCACGCCCACGAACGTCTTGCGCGACGCGGGCCCACCCTTCTTTTCCCCATGTTTTCCAATAGTCTTGTCGCTCATTTCTTCACCTTGGCGCTGACGGCGCTCTGTTTCTGGCGGATGACAGTCATCACGCGCGCGATGTCCTTGCGCAGTGTGCGTACCCGGAGCGGATTGTCGAGCTGCCGCATCGACAGCTTGACGCGCAGATTGACGAGCTCGTCCACCAGCGTCTCGTGGTGGGCTTTGAGCTCGGGTTCCGACATGTTGCGAAGATCGTTGGCCTTCATACGCCCCTAGTCCTCCATGTTGCGCTGGACGAATTTCGTCTTGCACGGAAGTTTGGAGGCCGCCAGCTCGAGCGCGCGTCGCGCGACATCGGCAGGCACACCTTCCAGCTCGAAGAGCACGCGACCCGGCTTGACGACGGCAACCCAGTACTCCGGATTTCCTTTTCCTTTACCCATGCGCGTCTCGGCCGGCTTCACCGTGACCGGCTTGTCCGGGAACACGCGGATCCACAGCTTGCCGGCGCGCTTGACGTGACGCGTGATCGCGACACGGGCGGCTTCGATCTGGCGGTTGGTGAGCCACTGCGGCTCCATCGCCTTCAGGCCGTACTCGCCGAACGCGATCGTGGCGCCGCGCGTGGCCTGGCCGGCCATGCGACCGCGCTGCTGCTTGCGGTGCTTTACCCGCTTCGGCATCAACATGGTCTATCGTCCCCCCTCGTTCGCCTTGGCCAAATTCTTCCGGAATTCCTCGGGGAACACTTCACCCTTGTAGATCCACACTTTCACGCCCACGCAACCGAAGGTCGTGTGCGCCGTGGAACGCGCGAAATCGATATCGGCGCGCAGCGTGTGAAGCGGCACGCGTCCCTCGTGATAACCCTCGCGGCGCGCGATTTCGGAGCCGCCGAGACGGCCCGAGCACTGCACCTTGATGCCCTGCGCACCCATGCGCATGGCGCTCTGGATCGTCTTCTTCATGGCGCGGCGGAACGCGACGCGCTGCTGCAGCTGCATCGCAATGTGCTCCGCAACCAGCTGTGCATTGAGCTCGGGCTTTTTGACATCCTTGATGTTGATCTGGACGTCACGCCCGCTGCGCGCCTTGAGCTCCGCGCGCAGGAGATCCACTTCCGAACCCTTGCGGCCGATGACCATGCCCGGGCGCGCGGTGTAGATGTTTACCGACGCTTTGCCGCCCGAGCGCTCGATCTCGACGCGCGCCACACCGGCCTTGAACAGGCGCTTCTTGATGTAGTTGCGCACCTTGATGTCCTCGTCGAGCCACTTCGAGTATTCCTTGGTCGCGAACCAGCGCGAATCCCACGTGCGGTTGATCCCGAGCCGGAAGCCGACTGGATTGGTCTTCTGTCCCATTACGCGGCCCTTTCCCGGTTATGCATTTTTGGCTTCCTCTTTCATGGTGACCCAGACACGGATGTGGCTGCTGCGCTTGCGAATCCGGTACGCGCGGCCCTGGGCGCGCGGGCGGATGCGGTACATGGTCGCGCCTTCTTCGATGATGATGGCTTTGACAGTCATGTCCTCGGCGGCGACCGACGCCCCGTGCTTGTTCACGAGGTTGTGCATCGCCGACTGGATGGTCTTGCTCACGGCTTCCGACGCCGCGCGCTTGGTGAAGCGCAACAGCGTGAGTGCGCTGCCGACGTCCTGACCGCGCACCAGGTCCGCGAGCTGGCGGACCTTGCGCGGCGGGTAGCCGACATGTTTCGAAACTGCGTACGCGTCCATGCTTCGTCCTCTTGGTTTTTACTGGCCCGGCTTCTTGGCCGACTTTTCTTCCTTGGTCTTCATGGTGTGTCCGCGGAACTGCCGCGTGAGCGAGAACTCGCCCATCTTGTGACCCACCATGTTTTCCGTGATGTAAACCGGGATGAACTGCTTGCCGTTGTGCACGGCGAGCGTGTGTCCCACCATCTCCGGCGAAATCGTGCAGCGACGCGCCCACGTCTTGAGCACGCGCTTCTCGCCCGTCGAGTTCATCGAAGTGATCCGCTTGAGGAGCCGTTCGTCGAGGAACGGGCCTTTTTTTGTGCTTCTCGGCATTGTCTACTGTCCTTTTTCGCTCAGGTTCTTGCGCCGGCGAATAATCAAACGCGAGCTCGCCTTCTTGCGCTTGCGCGTCTTGCGACCGTCGGGAAGTCCCCACGGGCTGCACGCCGGACGGCCGCCGCTCGACTTGCCTTCGCCGCCGCCGAGCGGGTGGTCGACAGGATTCATGGCAACGCCGCGCACACGCGGACGCTTGCCGAGCCAGCGCGTGCGGCCCGCCTTGCCCGACACCACGTTTTCGTGGTCCAGGTTGCCGACCTGTCCGACGCTGGCATAGCACTCGATGCGAACCATGCGCATCTCGGTCGACGGCAGACGCAGCGTTGCGTAGTGACCGTCCTTCGCCATCAGCTGCGCGAAGGAACCGGCCGAGCGCACCATCTGTCCGCCTCGTCCCGAGGAGAGCTCGATGTTGTGCACCATGGTGCCGACGGGAATCTTGTCCAGCGGCAGTGCGTTGCCCGGCTTGATGTCCGCTTCCGGACCCGCCATCACATTGTCGCCAACTTTCAGATCGCTGGGCGCAAGGATGTAGCTCTTCTCGCCGTCGATATAGTGAATGAGTGCCACGCGCGATGTGCGGTTGGGATCGTATTCAATGGATACGACCTTGGCCGGCACGCCGTACTTCTGGCGCTTGAAGTCGACGACGCGGTACGCGCGCTTGTGGCCGCCACCCTTGCGTTTACAGGTCATGCGCCCCATGTTGTTGCGGCCGCCGGTCCGGGGCTTCGACTCGAGCAGCGACTTTTCCGGCGTGTCCTTCGTGATCTCGGCGAAGTCCGACACGGTGCGGTAGCGCAGCGTCGATGTGATCGGTTTGAACTTTTTGATTCCCATAGTGTTTTCCTTAACTATGCGATGTCGAAGGCCTCGATGGTCTGGCCCTCGGCGAGTGTCACGTATGCTTTCTTCCACGACGAACGCAGGCCCTGGTGGCGGCCGGTCTTGGTCATCTGGACCGCCTTCTTGCCTGCGTAGTTCGCGGTGCGCACGTCCTTCACCTTCACATTGAAAAGCTTCTCGACCGCCTGTTTGATCTCGCGCTTGTTGGCGCCGCGATCCACGCGGAAGACGTAGCGGTTCTTCATTTCCTTGAGCTCCGCCGTCTTCTCGGTCAGCATCGGCCGCTCGATAACGAATCGAATGTCACGCGCCCTCATGATGCGTACACCTCTTCCATGCGCTTGAGCGCCGCGCTTGTCAGCACGATCTTGTCGGCCCACAGCACGTCGTAGGTGGTGACTTCGTTGGCCAGTGCCAGACGCACACCCGCCATGTTGCGCGCCGACTTCAGCATCGCGTCGTCGGTCTTGTCGACAACGACGAGTGCCTTCTTGCGCGGATACGCTTCCATGCCCTTGAGTATGGCCGCGAACGCGCTGGTCTTGGGCGCATCGAAGGTCATGGCCTTGAGCACCATGATGTCGCCGTCGTTGGCGCGCGCGGTGAGCGACGACTTGAGCGCGAGGCGCTTGGTCTTCTTGTTCACCTTGAGACGGTGGTCACGCGGATGCGGACCGAACACGGTACCGCCACCCCGCCACAGCGGAGAGCGGATGGTGCCGGCGCGGGCGCGGCCGGTGCCCTTCTGGCGCCACGGCTTCTTGCCGCCGCCGCGCACATCGGAGCGCTCCTTGGTATTGACGGTGCCCTGGCGCTGGTTCGCGAGATACGCGATCACCACTTCGTGCACCACGAACTCGTTCACTTCCGCCTCGAAGAGGCTCTTCGGCAGATCGACGGATCCCGCCTTGGTGCCGTTCTGTTCGTAAACGTTGGCTTTGGCCATGGTGATCAGCCCTCCGTCCGCACGAACACGATGCCGTTGTTCGCGCCCGGAATGCTGCCCTTGATGAACAGCAGGTTGTTCTCGGCGTCGATCTGCACCAGCGTCAGATTGCGCGTGGTGCGCTGCACGCCGCCCATGCGTCCCGGCGCACGCTTGCCCGGGAAGATGCGCGACGGGAATGCCGACGCGCCCACTGAACCGGGCTCGCGATAGTTCTTGTTACCGTGCGTCTTGCGCCCGCGCTGGAAGTGGTAGCGGCGAATGGTGCCCGCGAAACCGCGGCCCTTCGAGATGCCGGTGACGTGGACGAGCTTGGCGCCCTCGAACACCTTCACATCGAGCGTGTCGCCCACCTTGAACGAGCCGGCGTCTTCGACGCGGACTTCGCGCAGAATGCGGCGCGGCGTGATCTCGGCCTTCTTGAAGTGGCCGTTCTCCGCCTTGGAGAGCCGCGATTCCTTGGCTTCGTCGAAACCGATCTGGATGGCCGTGTAGCCTTCCTTCTCGGCGGTCTTCACCTGAACGATCGGACACGGGCCGGCTTCGATCACCGAGACCGGCACGACTTTGCCCGATGCTTCGAACATCTGGGTCATTCCGATTTTTTTACCGATCAGCATCATTGTTGATTCAACTCCCGGGAGTTGTTATGCGCTCTAGGTCTTGATCTCGATGTCGACACCGGCCGGCAGCACCAGCTTGGTCAGATCATCGATCGTCTGCTGCGTCGTGTGCGTCAGATCGATGAGGCGCTTGTGCACCCGGATCTCGAACTGCTCGCGCGACTTCTTGTTCACATGCGGCGAACGAAGCACCGTGTACACCGAGCGCCGCGTCGGAAGCGGAATCGGCCCGATGACACGCGCACCCGTACGACGCGCCGTGCGGACGATGTCGTCCGTCGTGCGGTCGAGAGTGGCGTGCTCATACGCCTTGAGCTTGATTCTGATTCTCTGGCCTTCCAACACAGCACTTCTCCTTTTCCGGTTCTCGACCGTCTACTTGATAATCTTGGTGACGACGCCGGCGCCCACCGTGCGGCCGCCCTCGCGGATGGCGAAGCGAAGCTCCAGGTCCATCGCGATCGGCGTGATGAGCTCGATCTCCATCTCCACGTTGTCGCCCGGCATCACCATTTCG
>DATEHD010000429.1:0-11885 GCA_035279765.1 Candidatus Krumholzibacteriia bacterium
CCCCGCGGCCTTGTGGAGCGAAGCGCGCGTATCACCGCACGCTGTGGATAACTCCACGGGCCGAGACACCTAACTTAATGTATTTCTTGTGGTTACCAGAACTTCCGGATGAAGGGAAGTGATGGAGCCGCGAAGCACGCACTTTACAGGGTTCCGAAAAACCTGTCAAGCCCCCACGTGATAACCAGTTACTTCTCCATGCTTTCTTTGCCGATCGCCGACAGCGGCTCGTCCGCCAGGTCGTCGATCTCGTCCATACCCGCCCCCGCCTCTTCGACGCCGACAAACTCGTCGTCGTCATCCGCCGGGTTGAGCTCGATGTGATCGTAGTCCTTGATACCGGTACCGGCCGGGATCAGGTGACCGATGATCACGTTTTCCTTCAGGCCCAGGAGCCGGTCGCGCTTGCCCCGGACGGCGGCGTCGGTCAGGACGCGCGTCGTTTCCTGGAAGCTGGCCGCCGAGAAGAAGCTCTCCGTGGAGAGCGACGCCTTGGTGATACCGAGCAGCATCGGCTTGAAGGTCGCCGGTTTTCCACCCGCGGCATTGATGCGCTCGTTCTCATCGCGGAAGACGCCCTTGTCGAGCAGGTCGCCCTCCAGGAACATGGTGTCACCCGGATCCTCCACCTGAACCTTCTGCAGCATCTGACGCACGATCACTTCGATGTGCTTGTCGTTGATGCCCACACCCTGGAGGCGGTAGACCTCCTGGATGCCGTTCACGAGGTATTCCTGGGCGGCATTGACGCCCTTGATGGCGAGAATGTCGTACGGGTTGACAGGTCCCTCGGTGAGGTTGTCGCCCGCCTCAACGCGGTCGCCTTCGTACACGCGCAGGTGCTTGCCCTGCGGAATGATGTATGTGCGCTCGTCCTTGTTCTCGTTCTTGATGATGATCTTGCGCATACCGCGCGTGATCGGCCCAAACTCCACCGTGCCGTCGATTTCCGACACCACCGCGGACTCCTTGGGCTTGCGCACCTCGAAGAGCTCGGCGACGCGCGGCAGACCGCCGGTGATGTCGCTCGTCTTCGCGGTTTCGCGCGCGATCTTGCACAACGTGTCGCCGGCCTGGATCTCCTGGCCGTCCTTCACGAGCAGCTGCGCGCCGGTCGGGATGATGAAGTGACCGATCACCTGTCCGCCCGCTTCATTCATGATGTGAATGTGCGGGTGGTTCTTCTTGTCGCGGTCTTCGATCACGACCATCTGCATCTTGCCGGTCTTCTCGTCGATCTTCTCCTTGATGGTCACGTCGAGCAGCAGATCACCGAAGCGAACCACGCCCGCCTTGTCGGAGAGAATGACGTCCGAGTACGGATCCCATTTGTAGATGACGGCGCCCGGCTGGACCATGTCGCCTTCCGCCACGTTGAGCTCCGCGCCGTACGGCACGCCGAAACGTGAACGCACGCGGTCGCCCTCGTCGAGGAGGAGGAACTCGCTCTTGCGCGAGATCACGATATCCTTGCCGCCGCGCCCGCGCACGAAGCGCAGGCCCTTGAAGGTCGCCTTGCCGGGATACTTGACAGTCTTCTGCGTCTGCTCCGCGATACGACCCGCAATACCACCGATGTGGAAGGTTCGCAGCGTGAGCTGCGTTCCCGGTTCGCCGATCGACTGCGCGGCGATGACACCCACCGCTTCGCCCTTCTCGACCATGCGGCCGGTGGCGAGGTTGGTGCCGTAGCACAGCGCGCACACGCCGCGCTTGGCTTCGCACGTGAGCACGGAGCGAATCTTCACGTGCTCCACGCCGCGATCTTCGATCATCGCAGCCAGATCCCACGTGAGCATCTCGTTGGCTTCGACGATGACATCGCCCTGCAGAGGATCGAGCACATCGTCCACAGTCACACGGCCGCGGATGCGGTCGGACAGCGACTCGATGATTTCTTCGCCCTCTTTGAGCGCCATGATGTCGATGCCCATGATGGTGCCGCAGTCGTGCACATTAATGATGACGTCCTGCGCCACGTCGACAAGGCGTCGCGTGAGGTAACCGGCGTCGGCGGTTTTGAGCGCCGTATCGGCCAGACCCTTGCGCGCGCCGTGCGTCGAGATGAAGTACTGCAGCACGGAAAGGCCTTCGAGGAAGTTGGCCACGATCGGCATTTCGATGATTTCGCCGATCTGACCGGTGATCTTCTTCTGCGGCTTCGCCATCAGACCACGCATACCCGCCAGCTGGCGGACCTGGTCCTTGCTGCCTCGCGAGCCCGAATCCGACATCATGAAGATGGGATTGAACCCGTCGCGATCCTTGCGCAGGCCTTCCATCATCAGTTCGCCGACTTCGTTGGTGGCACGCGTCCACGCGTCGATGATCTTGTTGTAGCGCTCGCCGTCGGTGATGTCGCCCTCTTCGTACTGCTTGATGATGTGGGAGACATCCTTCGACGCGCGCGCAATGACGGCTTCCTTGCCCGACGGCGTGAGAAGGTCGTCCATGCCCACGGTCAGACCGCTCTTGGTCGCGAAGCCGAAGCCCGCGTCCTTGAGGTCGTCGAGGAAGCGAATCGTCTTCTCGAGGCCGAGCTTGTCGAACGCTTCGGCGACGAGGCTGGCGAGACCCTTCTTGTCCATCACGTCGTTCTTGTAGCGCAGCTCTTCCGGAATAATGCGGTTGAAGAGCACGCGTCCGACCGTGGTCTCGATGAGACCGCCTTCCCAGCGCAGACGGATGCGCGCGTGCAGATCGATCTGCGCGCTGTCGTGCGCGAGCACGACTTCATCCATCGAGTAGAACGCCTTGCCTTCGCCGCGAGCGCCCTTCTTGGCCATGGTGAGGAAGTACGCGCCGATCACCATGTCCTGCGACGCCACTGCCAGCGGCTTGCCGTTGGCGGGCGAGAGAATGTTGTGCGCCGAGAGCATCAGCGTACGCGCCTCGAGCTGGGCTTCGTACGACAATGGAACGTGCACGGCCATCTGGTCACCGTCGAAGTCCGCGTTGAACGCGGCGCAGACGAGCGGATGCAGACGAATGGCCTTGCCTTCGACGAGCACTGGCTGGAAGGCCTGGATGCCGAGACGGTGCAGCGTCGGTGCGCGGTTCAGAAGCACCGGATGCTCCTGAATGATTTCTTCCAGGATGTCCCAGACTTCCGGGCTTTCCTGTTCGACGAGCTTCTTGGCGCTCTTCACCGTCTGCACGTAGTTCTTTTCTTCGAGCTTCCTGATGATGAACGGCTTGAAGAGCTCGAGCGCCATCGACTTCGGCAGACCGCACTCGTAGATCTTGAGCTCGGGACCGACGACGATCACCGAACGGCCCGAGTAGTCCACGCGCTTGCCGAGCAGGTTCTGGCGGAAACGGCCCTGCTTGCCCTTGAGCATGTCGCTCAGGGACTTGAGCGGGCGGTTGCCCTGTCCACGCACGGCACGCGAACGGCGGCCGTTGTCGAACAGTGCATCCACGGCTTCCTGCAGCATGCGCTTTTCGTTGCGCAGGATGACTTCCGGCGCCTTGATCTCGATGAGCTTCTTCAACCGGTTGTTGCGGTTGATGACGCGACGATAGAGATCGTTGAGATCCGACGTGGCGAAGCGGCCGCCTTCGAGCGGCACCAGCGGGCGCAGCTCGGGCGGAAGCACCGGGATCACGTCCATGATCATCCACTCGGGACGGTTCTCCGAGTTGCGGAACGCCTCGACGACCTTGAGTCGCTTGAGCTGGTCTTTCTTGCGCTGCGTCGACGTCTCCGTCGCCACCTTGGTGCGCAGGTACTTGGACAGCTCGTTGAGCTCGATGCGCTTGAGGAGCTCCTTGATGGCCTCGGCGCCCATCTTGGCGACGAAGTCGAAATTCTGCTCCTGCAGCTCCATGTAACGGTCTTCGGAGACGAGCTGCTTTTCCTTCACCGGCGCGTTGCCCGGATCGATGACGATGAACGACTCATAATAGAGCACGCGCTCCAGGTCGCGGATCGTCATGTCGAGCAGGTGGCCGATGCGGCTGGGCAGTCCCTTGAAGAACCAGATGTGCGACACCGGCACCGCGAGCTCGACATGGCCGAGACGCTCGCGGCGCACGTTGGCGCGCGTCACTTCCACACCGCAGCGATCGCAGATGACGCCGCGGTAGCGGATGCGTTTGTACTTGCCGCACGAACATTCCCAGTCCTTGACCGGGCCGAAGATGCGCTCGCAGAACAGGCCGTCTTTTTCCGGCTTGAACGAGCGGTAGTTGATCGTCTCCGGCTTCGTCACTTCTCCGAAGCTCCACTCGCGGATGCGCTCCGGCGAAGCGAGCATGATGCGGATGGACTTGAAGTCCGTCGGTTTCTTTCTCTCTTTTTCCAGGTTTATGAACACCTGTTTTTCCTCCTAAAGCGCGGTAAGCTCCCTCGCGGAGGCTCGCCGACGCGAGGTATATGATCCAACGCGGAGGCTTGCCGACGCGTATAGACTAACTAGGTCTCTCCAACTCGATGTCCAGACCCAGGCTCTGAAGTTCCTTCACGAGCACGTTGAACGACTCGGGGATTCCCGGCTCCGGCGGATTCTCACCCTTGACGATCGCCTCGTAGATCTTGGCGCGTCCCTGGATGTCGTCCGACTTCACCGTGAGCAGCTCCTGCAGGCAGAAAGCAGCCCCGTAGGCTTCGAGTGCCCACACTTCCATTTCGCCGAAACGCTGGCCGCCGAACTGGGCTTTACCGCCGAGCGGCTGCTGTGACACCAGCGAATAAGGTCCAATCGAGCGGGCGTGAATCTTGTCGTCGACCAGGTGCGAGAGCTTCATGATGTAGATCGCTCCCACGGTTACTTCCTGCTCGAACGCTTCGCCCGTGCGTCCGTCGTAGAGCACGGTTTTTCCACCCATTGCGAGATTCTGTTCGTCGAGTGCGCGCTTGATCTCGTTGATCGAAGCGCCGTCGAACACCGGGCACGTCACTTTATAGCCGCCGTAGTGCGCGGCCCAGCCGAGGTGCGTCTCCAGGATCTGGCCGACGTTCATTCGGCTCGGCACGCCGAGCGGGTTCAACACCACTTCGACAGGAGTGCCGTCCGGCAGGTACGGCATGTCTTCCGCCGGCACGATGCGCGCGACGACGCCCTTGTTACCGTGGCGTCCCGCCATCTTGTCGCCGACCTGGAGCTTGCGCTTCCGGAAGACGTACACCTTGACAAGCTTCGACACGCCGGGCGGAAGTTCGTCGCCGCGCGTGACGCGCTCGACTTCCTTCTCGTACTGCACATCGACGCGCTCGATCGCCTTGGCGGCGGTGTCGAGGACGATCTGCACCTGGCGGTCGACCTTGGGGTCCTTCACGATGGCAAGGCCCCACTGCAGATTGTCGAGGTCGAGCTCCTCGAAGAACTTCTCGGTGATCTTGCGGCCGGCCTTGGCAATCACTTCGCCGGTTTCCGCGTGGACGAGCTTCTCGCTCGTCTCATCGATCATGAGTCTCGTGAGCTTGCTCTTGCGCATCTGCTTGATGCGGTCTACGTCCTGGTCGCGCTGCTTCTTGAGCTTGCCCAGGCGAATCTTGTCCTGGTTGCGCGATTTGTCGTCGCGCTCCTTGCGCGAGAACACCTCGATGCCGACCACGATGCCGTCCATGCCCGGAGGCGCCTTGAGGGACGCATCGCGCACGTCGCCGGCTTTCTCGCCGAAGATGGCACGCAGCAGGCGCTCTTCCGGAGAGAGCTCGGTTTCGCCCTTGGGCGTCACCTTGCCGACCAGAATGTCGCCCGAGCGCACGCGCGCACCGATGCGCACGACGCCGTCTTCGTCGAGATTCTTGAGCGCTTCTTCACCGACGTTCGGGATTTCGCGCGTGATCTCTTCCATGCCCGCCTTGGTGTCGCGGACCTGGCACTCGAACTCCTCGATGTGCAGCGACGTGAACTTGTCTTCCTTGAGGAAGCGTTCGCTGCACACGATGGCGTCTTCGTAGTTGTAGCCAAGCCACGGCATGAAGGCGACGATCACGTTCATGCCCAGCGCCAGCTCGCCATCCTCGGTGGCCGGACCGTCGGCGAGCACCTGGCCCGCCTTGATCTTCTCACCGACGTGAATGAGCGGCTTCTGGTTGATGCACGTGTCCTGGTTCGACCGCTTGAACTTGAGCAGCGGATATTCATCCATGCCCTCGTAGTCCGAGTAGTCATCCAGCGTTTCCTTCTTGCCACCTGGATCCACCACGATGTGCTCGCCGGAAACGGAAATCACCGTTCCGCTGCGTCGTGCCACGACGAGCACGCCGGAATCCTTGGCCGCCTTGCCTTCCATGCCCGTGCCCACCAGCGGCGACTCGGCCTTCAACAACGGCACTGCCTGGCGCTGCATGTTGCAGCCCATGAGTGCGCGGTTGGCGTCGTCGTGCTCGAGGAACGGAATCAGCGACGCGGCGGCGCTCACCAGCTGTCGCGGCGAGACGTCCATGTACTGGAGCTGCTTCGGCGTGACGACGGGGAAGTCGCTGCGCGAACGCGCCAGCACGGTGTCGGCCGTGAAGTGGCCCTTCTCGTCCACCGCGGCGTTGGCCTGCGCGATGATGCAGTCGGCCTCTTCGTCCGCGGAGAGGAACGCAATCTCGTCCGTCACGCGGCCGTGGTCGACCTTGCGGTACGGCGTCTCCAGGAAGCCGTACTGATTGATGCGTGCAAACGTCGCCAGGCTGCTGATGAGACCGATGTTCGGGCCTTCCGGCGTTTCAATCGGGCACATGCGGCCGTAGTGCGTGAAGTGCACGTCGCGCACTTCGAAGCCGGCACGCTCGCGCGTGAGACCGCCCGGACCCAGGGCACTCAAGCGGCGCTTGTGCGTCAGCTCGGCGAGCGGGTTGGTCTGGTCCATGAACTGCGAGAGCTGGCTCGATCCGAAGAACGACTGGATCACCGCGGACACTGTGCGCGCGTTGATCAGATCGTACGGCGTGATCTGGTCGCTCTCCTGCTGGAGCGTCATGCGCTCCTTCACGATGCGCGCCATGCGCGCGAGACCGATCGAGAACTGGTTCGCGAGCAGCTCGCCCACCGAACGGATGCGGCGGTTGCCCAGGTGATCGATATCATCCGGCTCGGCGTCCGCGGCCTTCATATCGAGGAGGCACGCGATCACGGCGACGAAGTCGGCCTGATCCAGCGTCGTCACTTCCTGCGGCACGTTGAGCTTCAGGCGGCGATTGATCTTGTAGCGTCCCACCGGCGCCAGGTCGTAGCGCTTGGGCGTGAAGAACATGCGCTGCAAGAGCGAGCGCGCCGTCTCGAGATTCGGAGGATCACCGGGACGAATCAGGTTGTAGATCTTCTTGAGCGCCGACTCCTGGTCCGCGCTCGAGTCCTTCTTGATCGTCTTCAGGATGACGTCGTCTTCGGGACCCTCGTTCTCTCCATACTTGATGCAGTGAACGTTCACGACCTTGGCGTCGCGCAGTTTCTCGATCACTTTCTCTTCGATGAGCTGGCCCGCTTCGAGAATGACTTCCCCCGAGCTCTTCTCGGTGATGTCCTGGATCGACACGCGTCCCACCAGCTCTTCGTCCTTCTTGGCCTTCTGGCCGAGCTTGACGATCTCTTCCTGGTGGAAGAGACGGAGGATGGCCTGGTTGGTGTCGAAACCCATCGCCTTCAGGAGAACGCTGACGGGGATCTTCCGGCGCCTGTCGATGTTCACGAACATGACATCGTTGATGTCGACGGTGAACTCGACCCACGAGCCGCGGTACGGAATGATACGCGCGTTGAACAGGCGCTTTCCGTTGGGGTGGATCTCATCGCCGAAGAAGACACCGGGCGAGCGATGGAGCTGGGAGACGATCACGCGCTCCGCTCCATTTATAATGAAGGTGCCCTTCTTGGTCAGAATGGGGATTTCCCCGAGGAACACCTCGCTCTGAATGATGTCCTTGAGGCGCTTCTCGCCGCTCTCCTCGTCTTCCTCATTGATAACGAGGCGCAGACGGGCTTTGAGCGGCGCGGCATACGTCAGATCGCGCTCCTTGCACTCCTCTTCGGAGTACTTGGGCTCGCTGATGATGTAACCGTGGTACTCGAGCTTGTATTTCCCCTTCGGCGATTCGATCGGAAACACCGAGTTGAACACGGACTCGAGCCCCTGGTCGGCGCGCTTGTCGATCGGGATTTCGCGCTGCAGGAACTCCGCGTAGCTCTCCAGCTGGATGGCCAGGAGGTTCGGAATTTCCATGACCTCCGGGATCTTCGCAAAGTTGATGCGGTTGTACTCGTCCCGGGGGTACTCGGAGATGGGTCTGTCGGGCTTCTTGATCATCGTGTCCTCAACGTAACGGGGTCAACGGGCAGTGCAGGCGTCCAAAGATAAAGACGCCAACGGGCGCAGGGCAAATTGCCGCTGCGCCTGAACGCTTCGGCGCGGAAGCGACGATGATGACGCCGGCGCGAACGCCGGCGTCCATCGAAGCACCGCGCGCGTTACTTGATTTCGACAGTCGCGCCGACTTCGGTGAGCTTTTTCTTGACGTCTTCCGACTCGGCCTTGTTGACGCCCTCTTTGACGGGCTTGGGAGCGCCTTCGACGAGGTCTTTGGCTTCCTTCAGACCGAGACCGGTGAGCTCACGCACGACCTTGATGACCTTGATCTTCTCGGCACCGGCGCTGGCCAGGATGACGTCGAACTCCGTCTTCTCCTCGGCCGGAGCCGCGGCACTGGCCGCACCCGGCATGGCGGCAAACGCCATGGGGGCCGCTGCCGTGACGCCGAACTTGTCCTCAAGAGCCTTCACAAGCTCGGACATTTCGATGAGCGTGAGACGCTCGATGGCCTCCATCGCGGTCTGCGCATTGGAACTGGACAACTTGACTGCTTCCGACATGATCTCTACTCCTTCGAACGATGATGTACGAACCGAACAACGAGGCTGCGCCTCACACTTAATCTTAAGACTGCTTCTCTGAAATCTGCTTCAACACACTTGCGAGATTGCGCGCGGGACCCTGCATGACTGACAGGAGGTTGCGCGCCGGACCCTGGATGCCGCCGAGGAGCTGCGAAACCAGCTCGCCCTTCGTCGGCAGCTGCGACAACGCGAGCACGCCTTTGGCGTCGATCACGCTGCCGTCCACAAAACCGGCCTTCAGCTTGGGGAGCTCGTGCTCCTTGGCGAACTTGGCCAGCACCTTCGCCGCGCCGTTTTCGGACTCGCGGCTGATCGCGATGGCGGTGGGACCTTCGAGATACTTCACGAGGTCTTTCGCCGCGGTCTTTTCGATCCCGCGCTTCGCGAGCGTGTTCTTGACCACCTTGAGGTCGACACCTTCCGCCCGGCAGCGACGGCGCAGCTCGGTGACTTTCGCCACGTTGAGCCCCGTGATGTCGGACAGGACGATGGACCGCGCGCTGTTAACCGCCGCTTCGACGGCATCAACCTGCGCGACTTTTTCCGGACGGGCCATTTCTCTTTTCCTCCAGTGACGCTACTACAGGTGCGCCGCGACGATGGCCTGGCTGTCCAGCTTGACGGACGGCCCCATCGTCGATGAAATCGACAGGCTCTTGATGTAGCGGCCTTTGCTGGCCGCGGGCTTCGCGCGCATGATCTCGTGAATGAGAACCTTGAGGTTCTCGAGCAGCTTCTCCTGCGCGAACGAACCCTTGCCGATCGGAATGTGGAGATTCGCCTGCTTGTCGACGCGATACTCCACCTTGCCGGCTTTCACATCGCGAACGGCCTTGGCGACATCAAAGGTCACCGTGCCGCTCTTCGGGTTCGGCATGAGACCGCGCGGGCCGAGCACACGGCCGAGCTTGCCGACGTCACCCATGAGATCGGGTGTTGCAATGATGACGTCGATATCGGTCCAGCCGCCCTGCAGCTTGGGAATGAACTCGTCGGCGCCGACGAAATCAGCGCCGGCTTCGACGGCCTCGCGCTCTTTCTCGCCGCGCGCGAGCACGAGCACGCGTACGGTGCGGCCGGTGCCGTGCGGAAGCACGACGGTGCCGCGCACCTGCTGATCGGCCTGGCGCGGATCGACGCCGAGATTGGCCGAGAGCTCGATGGTCTCGTCGAACTTGGCGGTCGCGGTTTCCTTGACGAGCTTCACGGCCGTCTCCATGTCATAGAGCGCTCCGTGATTCACTTTCTTGGTTGCGTTTTCGTAACGTTTGCCGCGGTTCATGGCTATCCCTCCACCAGGATGCCCATGCTGCGGGCGGTTCCGGCGATCATGAGCGCCGCGGCTTCGATGTCGACGGCGTTCAGATCCGGCATCTTCTGCTCGGCGATCTTGCGCACCTGCGCCATCGTGACCTTGCCAACCTTGTTGCGGTTGGGCTCGCCCGATCCCTTCGCGAGACCGGCTGCCATCTTGAGCAGCACCGACGCCGGCGGCGTCTTGGTGACGAAGTCGAACGAGCGATCCGAGTACACGGTGAGCAGCACCGGCGTCACGACGCCCTGCGCCTGCTGTGTACGCGCGTTGAACTGTTTGCAGAAGTCCATGATGTTGACGCCGTGCTGTCCGAGCGCGGGGCCGACCGGCGGTGCAGGCGTGGCCTGCCCACCCGGGATCTGCAATTTCACTGTTGTGACGACTTTCTTGCCCTTGCCGCCCTTCGCGGGCGCGCCACCCTTGGCGGGCGCGGGCTTTGCGGGTGCTGCCATGTACTCTCTCCTTGCAGGTGCGAACGCACACTCAATGGCGTGCTCCCTGCGTTCTTGTTATGACTAAATGCTTTCTACCTGCAGGAAGTCCAGCTCGACCGGCGTCTCGCGACCGAAGATGCTCACGAGAACGCGCAGCTTGCCGCGCTCCACGTTGATCTCGTCGATGACGCCGGTGAAATCGCTGAACGGACCGTCCTTGATGCGAATGTGTTCTCCCATCGTGAACGGAATCTCCGGAATGATTGTCTGGCGCTCCTTGTCCATGCGGCCCAGGATGCGCTCCACTTCCGATTTGCTGAGCGGCTGCGGACCCGTCGACGTGCCGACAAAGCCGGTGACGCCGGGAAGATCGCTCACGAGATGGAATGCTTCATCCGACATGTTCATCTCGATCAGGATGTAGCTCGGGAAGAATTTCCGCGTCGTGATCGTCTTCTTCCCCTTCTTCATCTCGGCGACTTCTTCGGTCGGTACGACGATCTGTCCGAAGTGATCCTTGATTCCCGACGCGTTGATCATCTTCTGGATGTTCTCTCGCACCTTGTTCTCATGACCGGAATAGGTGTGCACCACGTACCAGCGCATGGGACGCGTCGAAGTGGACTCGGTCACGTGCTGGACCGGAGCGCTCGTGGTTTCGTCGTTCATGTTCTTTTCGTCGCTCATTGCCTGTTAGCCGAGCACGAGCCGGATGACGCGGCTGATGATCTGATCGACCACGCCGACAAAGACTGTCACGATGAACGTCGAGGTAATCACGACGATCGTGGACTCTCTGAGCTCCTCGCGCGTCGGCCAGGTGACCTTCTTCAGCTCGGTGCGCGTTTCCGTGAGAAACAGTTTGATTCGTTCAATCATGGCTTCTCGCCTCTTATGATGGCAGGCCCGGCAGGAATCGAACCCGCAACCCCCGCTTTTGGAGAGCGGTGCTCTACCAATTGAGCTACAGGCCTAAGTTCCTTATGACAAAAGAAAATTTGCTAGCGCGTCTCTTTGTGCGACTGATGCGAGCTGCACCAGCGGCAGAACTTCTTATAAGTGACGCGATCCTGATGCTTCTTCTTGTTCTTGGTCGTCGAGTAGTTGCGACGTTTGCACTTCTCGCAGGCCAGTGTGATGATGTCACGCATTCTTGATCACCCTTACTTGATAATCTTGGTGACGACGCCGGCGCCCACCGTGCGGCCGCCCTCGCGGATGGCGAAGCGAAGCTCCAGGTCCATCGCGATCGGCGTGATGAGCTCGATCTCCATCTCCACGTTGTCGCCCGGCATCACCATTTCG
>DATEHD010000430.1:0-8857 GCA_035279765.1 Candidatus Krumholzibacteriia bacterium
CGGCGCTATCCGTCGCTCTTCAACAAGTCCGTGATGATCTTTTTCACGGCTTTGTAGATCTTCCCGTCGCTACTCTCGCGGGGTCCCGCGACGTTGAGCCTTTCTCCCGTGAGCGGCTGCAGCCAATCGCGAATCATCGTCACTGCCAGGCCGTGCGGAAGCTGATCCAGATCGATGTGGATCCAGGGCTTCTCCAGCTCCGCCGCCATGTCGCGCGTGAAGCGTGAGCCTCCGTGCAATGCTCCGTGGGAAATAATGAGCGTGGCGTCGGAGTCGCGCACGTTGCGACGCGTGCGTTCTTCGTAGTGCGGGCTCCCGGTTTCCTTGAGCGCCGCGTACTTCTCGTGGAGCGCGCCATCCTCGGCGCGGCGTCCCTGCGGCACCCAGCCACCGATCTCGACCCCCGCGTCCAGCGCGGCATCGAGTGCCGCGCGATCCGCGCCCGTCTGTCCGCCGGAAATGATGATGCGCGGGATCATTTGTGCTTCTGCAGTGCTTCGCGCAGCCCACGGATCTCGTCGCGGAGCTCGACGATCTCCTGTTGCTGGCGCTTCTGCTCGGCCTCGTGAAACCACGACGCCACAAAACCCGCGAAGGTTCCCACCAGTCCCACACCCATGATCATGAGCGCCGCCCCGATCAGGCGGCCGGCATCCGTCGTCGGATACCTGTCGCCATAGCCTACCGTGGTCATGGTGGTGAGCGCCCACCAGCACGCATCCACCGGAGTCTTGATGTTGCCGCCGGGCACATTCTCGACACGCAGGATAGTGACGCTTCCCATGGTCAGGACCAGCATGCTGAGCAGGCACACGGCGAGGAACGTGCTCTCCGCGCGGCGCGCGAGAATTACGCGAACAAGAACGCGCATTGCCTTCACCGTGCGCATGGTACGGATCAGCCGCGCGATGCGCAGCACCCGTCCCCAGCGCACGATGGGGACGGCGGGCACGCTCGAGAGCAGGTCCACCCACCCCCACGTGAGGAGGTAACGCACGCGATTCTCCGCGTACACCAGCGAGATCACGAAATCCATGAGGAAGAAGAGGCACACACCGTAGTCCGCGTAGGCGAGAACCTGGATGGTTTCGGGGCGCAGCGGGACAAACGAACGCAGCACCAGCTCCGCGATCGCGTAGATGCACAGGATCAGCATGAACGCCTGGTACGGGCCGGGCGCTTCTCTGTTGCGACGTTTGACCATGCTCGGGGAGCGAGTGCTATTTCTCGACGATGTACAGAATGCGTGAAAGACGACGTTCGTGGGTCAGGTTGTGCACGGTGTCGAAGAAGCGCTGCAGTCCATCGTAGCGCTCCTGCCCTTCGAGCTTCACCAAATCATCATGATGATTGGCCCGCGCATCGCGCCAGCGCCCCGCAACCATGGCCGCGTTCTCGCTGGCATCTTCCCGGCGCACCATGCGAAAGCCGGCCTCTTCGATGAGGCTCTCGTTCACACCGGGCGGCACGAACAGGAAGACTCCGATCGAGCTGCGCAGCGCGAGCTCTTCGTTGGTCACCGGGCCCGCGATCATGCACGGATCCGTGAACATGGCGCGGCCGCCCGGGCGCAACACACGATTCCATTCGCGCAAGACCGCAAGACGGTCCGGGAAATGATTCATGGAGTCCATGCACACCAGGGCGTCGAAGGTGTTGTCATCGAAGGGTGCGCGGGCATTGGCGTCGCCGAGCTGGAAGCGCACGCGATCACCCAGCCCTGCGCGAGCCGCGAGCTCGTTCGACGTCTGCACACCGTGGTCGTTCACATCCAGGCCCGTCACCCGCGCGCCCGTGCTGCGCGCCATGTACAACGCGGGTCCGCCCGATCCGCTCGCGATCTCGAGGACATGGCTGTCCGCGGTGAGACCCAGGAGCGGCAGCAAGCGGTCGTACTCGCCCACGGTGAGCCAGCTGGTCTGGCCGATGTCATGGCCGTACGTCTCGCGCCGCACCGCGTCATGCACCGTGTTTGTGAAATTCGTGTAGGTGGTGTCGAAAAGATCGATGTGCTTGTTGCTCATGGGACGCAGGTTAGCACATGGCGGGGACAGGAAAAAGGCGCAGCGTGTGCTGCGCCTTTCTTGTAGTGCCACAGGGTTGCGGGCCCGGCGCTAGTTCTTCTTCTGCCGCGTGTAGTGAATGTTCCAGTTCACTTTCCACGTCTTGCCGCCGTCGTCGGAGCGCTCCCAGTTCCAGTTGAAGGCGTCGGGAGTGATGTCGTACCAGACCATGCGCTGAAGGATTGTCTTCCCGTCTTTCGCGAAGGAACGGGAGAGAGTCATCTTTCCGTCCGCGAAACCGCCTGTGAAGTCCAGGTATGCTCCCTGGCTGTCGACCCACGTCTGCTTCCACGTGTTCGTGTTGGTGTCGTAGACCGAGACGCTGTGGCCTTCGAGATTCTTGCCCTTGAACTCCTCCACCACGACGCGGTCCCAACGCCTGGTGATGTGATTGACGCCCTGCGGTTGATCGCCACTGGTCGCGTCCCAATCGCCCAGCCAGAAATCGAACTGCGATGTCTCGGGCGGCACCGGGGGTGGTGTGTTCTGTGCGAAAACGCCTGTCGGCACGGAGAGCAGCAAACAAATGATCACAAGCAGCATGCGAATGAACACGGAGATCCTCCGGGAAAATGCTGGCTGGCGCTGACTGATAATATACGACGTTTTCAAAATTTCGCGCGGGTTATGCGGCGAACATGGCTTGCAGCGCGGCAAGCACCGCATCCATGGTGCGCGGTGTAAGGCGGCCCAGCCTCTTCGCCACGCGGGCTCGATCGACCGTACGAATCTGATCGAGCACGACGAAGCCCGTCTTTCCTTCGGACCGGCACGAGATGCGGAATGGATATTCGTGACCGCCCGTGGTCATGGGTGCCACGACAAATGTGGGCATGTGCTCGTTCATCACATCGGGAGAGACAACGAGACACGGGCGGGTCTTGCGAATCTCACCGCCCTGCCCATGGCCCGGGCCAACCAGGATCACGTCCCCCCGCTTGATCGCCTCCACTACCACTCCCACTCCTCATCGTCGAAGCGCGTCGGCTCGGGCTCGTGCACGATGTAGTTCTCGCGACGCTCGAGCAGCAGTTGCACGGCGGCTTCCCAACCCGCGCGCGGATGTGTCGCACTGGTTATGATGAGGGCCCCGTCGCGAAGTGTGACTTCGACCTCGTCCTTGAGCCCGGCTTCCTCGATCAGCGGCTTGGGAAGTCTCAAGCCCCGCGAGTTTCCAATCTGGACCAATCGTGTTTTCATGGTGATTACATTGTAATTACCATACGACCGTGGCGTCAAGAAATGATATGATGGGAGCTGGAACTCTTGGGCCCGGTTGCGTGTTTGCTTCGGAAACACACCCGGCCCGGCTACCGCGCTTTCCGCCGGCTTCATGGAGGTTCGATTCTCATGGTGATCCCCCGTCTCTTCTCCTTTATAGGCGTGCTGGCACTGTCCGCCGGCGCCGCGTTTGCCCAGGGCCCAACCAAGGGTGCACCCGGCACCATGGAAGCCGCGGCCGCCGCGTCGACCAAGGTCATCCAGACTCTGCAAAACGCCAAGGCCATCAAGGCCTACCAATGGACGGAGACCATGGTGGTGATGGTGGAGGGCAAGGAGAAGGACACGGTGGTGAACACGTGCAGTTACAACGACGCCGGCGGCGTCGCGCGTACCGCTGTCGACGCTAAGAAATCCGAGCAGGTGGCGGGTGGCACGCCGGGGACCAGCGTCGAAATCGACTCGTATGTGAAAGCCTCGGTCGGTGTGATGCGCCAGTATGTGCGCCCGGATCCCCTGAAACTCCAGCAGTGCCAGGATGCGACGCGCATCTCCGTTGCCATGGAGGACGGGGGCAAGCACGAGAAGCTCACCTATCGCGACTACATGAAGAAGGGCGACAACCTCACGCTCGTGGTTGACCCGGCCACCAGCCAGATTATTTCGCTGACCGCGTCGACGTACATGACCAACCCCGGTGACCGTGCCGACATCCACACCGAGATGTCGCAGATGCCGGACGGAACCGCCTACCCCTCGCACATCAAGTTCGACACGCCCGGCCGCCAGATGGGCATGGTCGTGACCAACACGAATTTCCAGAAAAAGAGCTAGTCGCCGTCACTAGGCCGCGCGTCGTGTCGTCCGCACCGGGCGATGCGACGCGCGCGCGACCTCTGCCACCGACGTGCGCTGGAGGCGCCGGCCGCGCGCTTCGCTGCGGTGGCCGCGACGGTCTTCACGTGCAAAGCGCCTCGCCTTCGTCCGCGACCCGAAGATCTGCGACCATTCTCCATCCTTGAAGATAATTTGATAGCCGCCGGAGAGAATCTCGAACGGCTTCTTTACCTTGTTCATGTGATCGAAACGGGTCGAGCTGCGCTTGCGGAACCCTTCGAAGAACGACGGATACACGAAATCGCTCATCGCAATCCCGTTCACCTGGAAGCTCAGCGCTTCCACGGGATCCGCGCTCTCGTAGGCGTACATGCTGGTGGCGTCGGGGCCCGTTGACATCAGGTTGATGGCGGGATCCACGAGCATCTCGACAAGCTCGTGCGAGGCGGACACGCTCACGAGCTCTTGGTTCTCGAGCGTGGTACGCACGAACACCTTGGAAAGCGGAAAGCCGTCGGGCGTGAGGTCGTGGTAAGCGAGGGCGCCCGGCTGGTCGGCGTCGTCGAGCAACACCATCGCCCAGGCGTTCTTCACAAATCCCTTCGTCTTCACAAGCCTGGCCGGTGTTCCCCACACCGGTGCCACGTGTGTGTCGACATAGCGCTGCAGCGCCGCGATGAGAGCGTCGAAGTTTACGCCGGGGTCGATGGTGGCCTTGTTGAAGCACGCGATGGTGGGCACATCACCCTGATCGAATGCGGCGCTTACGGGTTGCTTTGTCATGTTCAGTCCTCCTTGTAATCCAGACGCTGTCTACTACGCACCGAACACTCAATCAGGTTGCAGGAAACCTCCGGCCCACACCGTTCGTAGACCCCTGCATGAGAGCGGTCGTTATTTGCGCCGCTATCGCGGCGCTATGCGCCTGTGCGCCTTCGGTCAACCCGGACGCCTTCAAGAAGTTCGCGGCGGCCACCACCGAGCTGCGCGACGGCGCCGACAAGGCGCTCACGCGCCAATCGCGCTGGGCGCAACAACGTTTCGAAAAGTCCATCCAGCAGAGCGACGTCGACACGCTCACCAACCGCTACCTGCAGATGCTCCTCCTCGACCCCGTGGAGGGCGATCCGTTTGGCGCGCAGTATCCCGGACCTCCCTTCTTCGTCGTGACACGATCGTTTCAGGCGTCGGTGAACGCCCTCAACGGCGCGCTCGCCGACTATGCGTCGTTGTTGAACGATCTTGCCGGCGCCGGCAATGTTACAACTGACGAGCTCGACAGGCGCGTGAGCGACATCAACGATGGCGCACGGGCGGCTGCCGCGTTCGGAGCGCCCCAGCCACCGGCCGCATCCGTCGTCATTGTCTCAATCATGGCTTCGCGTTTTCTCGAGCAGTTCGTCGAGAATCACAAGCGCGATCTCCTGGTGCGCGCCGTGCGCGAGAATGCGCCCACGCTGGGCGCCGCGTGCACGCTGCTGCAGAATGCCCTGACGCTCGCCGCGCGGCAGGTTCGGGCCGAGTACGACGAGCGGTCGTTCGCGCTGGCCGGTCAGATCACGCACACACGGACCGGATCCGGCAACCGGCGCGATCTCATCAAGAGCCTGATCAACCTGGACACGGTTTACACCACGCACCTCGCGACACTGCGCGCCATGCACGAGGTGTATTCCCGTCTCCCCGCCGCGCACGCGGAGCTCGGCCGCTTCGGCAAGGCCTCCTCCGTCGAGGAGATCCACCGTCTGTATGAAGATGCCCGGCGCCTGAGCGCGGGCTATGAGATCAAGGAGTAGCCATGGCAACCACACGACCCGATCTGATCGACGAGCTGCTCGTGACGAGGCGGCACGCGCAACGGCTCGTAATCAGCCTTCGATTCCAGGGACGGGACCTGGAGGCGGACTCGGCAGAAGAAAAGGAGAAGGCGTTGACGGCGCGCATCGACGCCCTGCTCGCCGCGGCCATGGGGACGTGGGTGGGGCAGGCCGCGGAGCTCACGACGCGGCTCAAGGCAATCAACAAGCGGCTTGCGGCGAGCGTCGAGCGTGTGCGCAAGCGCGACGAGAACGCCGCGCACATAGCGGGGGCGCTGGGCGCCATCGACGATGCGATCGAAGTGGTGCGCCGGCTGGTGCCGTAAATGCGTCGCGGGGGGCTGCTACGGATCCTGCGCCACGCTGGCGTAGTAGCCGGCGATTCTCTCGCGCGCACCCTTGCGCGTGTACACATCCGGCGCGCGGGACTCGATCACGCTCGCAATCACCTCGGCCACTTCTTCGGCACTCTGCGATTCCGGAAGCGTGCGTGAATCCGGACCTCCGTGCATTGCGTTGAGGCCGAATTCCGTTCGCACCACACCGGGCGACACCAGCGAGACCTGGATGTTCGGATGCGTCTGCTGCACCTCCGCGCGGAAGGTGGTGGTGAGCGCGTTCAGGAAGTGTTTGGCGCCACAGTAGGCGGAGCGAAACGTCGCCAAGGGGACGCGGCCCAAAAGCGACGAAATATTGACGATCTGGCCCGAGCCGCGCTCCTTGAAATGCGGGAGCACTTCCTGCATGCCGTAGAGCGCCGACTTCACGTTGAGGCGCATGATCTCGTCGACGTCTTCATCGGTGAGCTCCGAGGGCATGCGTGTGATACCCACGCCGGCGTTGTTGACCCACACGTCGATGCGCCCGAAGCGCGCGAGCGTTTCGGCGACCACACGCTTCACGTCGGCACGCACGCCGGCGTCCGCGACCACCGCGAGCGCATTGGCACCGCACTCCGCGGCGACCGCTTCCAGCGTTTCCCTGGTGCGCGCAACCAGCACGACCGACGCCCCGCGTGATGCCAGCAACCGCGCCAGCGCAGCACCGATCCCGCGACTCGCGCCCGTGATGACGACTACTTTGGTCTGGTTCATGATGAGATCCTTTCGACGACCGCAGACTCGGAGTGTCGATTTATCGACACTGGCAGAATTTTTACCGTCGCCGGCGACGGTAACTTTGTTTACACCCGCTCAGGCTGATTTGCGCTTCTTCACCACAAAGTCGACGCTGCAATCCAGGATATGGAGCAGTGACAATAGCTGACCGAACGATTTCTGCGTATTCGTCTGATCGATCAGACGATAAAACTGCGTTGCAGAGGTTCCCAGGCGACGAATGATCTCGCGCTTGCTCAATGCACTCGAGGCGAGGCGCTTCTGAGCTTCCAACGTGAGCTTGTACAACAGCATCTGGCGCAGGTAGTCCGGGTCTTCGTTATAGTCCAAAACCTGTTCCGCGAGAACCGTTCCTTCGCGGCCTGACTCGAGCACATACGAGAACCCCTCGCGACCAACCTCCGGATCAATGGACACTTCGCGGACCAGGTCATCAGCAATTCCGCCGGGTTGGGCTCGCGCATAGGGATACACGAACACGCGATTACGCATGCGTACTTCAAACGCCTTTTTCCGGTTGTTGAATCGAACCGACTGGATCTTCACAGCAGCCCTTCTTCTCGCAATTCCGATATCAAACCCAGCACTCGGGCTGTGGGCTTTCCCTTCATGGGCAGGTCATGCTCGAGGTCCCACTTGAGCACCAGTCGACCGTTGCGGTAGACATGCACGTGCCTCGGCGTGTGGTCGCCCGACCATGTAACAAAAACGTACCCTCCCCGCCTCACCTTCCCCACGTTATAAATGTTACCTGCAGAGGTAACGTTTGTCAACAATCGATGGCGTGGGGATTAGGTCCGTAGCGGACCCTGAGTGTCAATCCGTCGACACTGGCAGAATTTTTACCGTCAGCGCTGACGGTAGCGAGCATACCAAAAGAAGAGGACCCTGCCATCGTTTCGACGACAGGGTCCTCGTGCGAGTCAATTAACTCGTGGGCTCAGCTTACCAGCTGCGACCGCCGCGGCCACCGCCGCCGCTACGACCGCCACGGTCTCCGCCGCCGCCGCCGTCACGACGGGGCTTGTCCTGCGCCTCGTTCACCATGAGAGCGCGTCCGTCCATCTGGTAACCGTTCAACGCCTGGATCGCTGCCGCGAAGCCGTTGTCGTCCATCTCGACGAAGCCGAAGCCGCGGGGGCGGCCGGTCTCGCGATCGTTGATGAGAGCGACCGACGACACGTCGCCGTGCTTCTCGAACAGCGCGCGGACGTCGGACTCAGTGGCAGTGAAAGGCAGATTGCCCACATAAAGTTTCTTCATTGTTCTGTTTCTCCAAAATGCCGGCATTCCGGCGGAACCGAAGCGCACAGGACGTCCGGCAAATCCGGCAGCCTGCTGACTTCCCGAACAGCACAACAGCATCGTTGTACCGTAACCCTTCAATCGTCTGTGGACCGTGAAAGTTGAGCGAACCTGGGAGGGGATGCTGAACGATTTGGACCGAGGCGTTCGAGTGGGCTGCGTATACGGTACGCTGGGGCCGGGGACGTGTAAAGGGGAAATTTCTGCCCTCATTTTGCGTCCAGGCTCAGGGCCGCCGGGGCTGCCGCCAGCTCCGATGGGTGCTGTTTCAGCCACTCCAAGAGAGCGCGGACACTGCCCGTGGCCAGCGCCATCGAGGTATCGGCCGCGCCGTAGTACATCCGGAGCGTATCGCCGTCATCGGCCAGCACGTGCCCGCACGGAAACACCACGTTGCCCACATCGCCGTTCTGCTCGTACGGCTCGCGCGGGCTGAAGACCCACTCGTCACCGCGGCGGATACACTTCTCGGGCGCTTCGAGCTCGAAGAGGGCGA
>DATEHD010000431.1:0-13287 GCA_035279765.1 Candidatus Krumholzibacteriia bacterium
GAAAAACTTGCGGCGCTCGGCGGCTGCCGCGCCCACCGCGGCGCGCTCCCTCGCATCGGTCTTGAAGCGCACCAGCGCCTCGGCCTGTTTCTCCTGTACGATATCGGTCAGTGCGCCCAGCTCGGTGATGTCGAGCGAGAGGCGGCGTGACCACAGCACCCATTCCTTCTCCGACGAGAGCCGCGCCAGCACATCGTTGGCCGCGTCGACATTGCCCTTGGCGAGCTGGATGCGCGCACGCGCGATACGAACCGGCGTGTCGCCAAAGTCCGTGATCCAGCGCTCGACAACACTCTCCGCCGCGTCGGCGCGGCCGAGCTGGCACAGCGCGTCCACCAGGTGCGAGGCCAGGGCGAGGCCCCGTCGATGCGAGCCGGCCGTCATGGCTTCGCGAATGGCTTCATCCATGGAATCCACGCCGTCGTCGAAATCGCCTGCCAGGAAATCCGCAAACGCAATTCCCTCGTGGCCGGTGGAGGCGAGCACCGGATCGTCGAAGAGCATCAACTTCTCGTAGCTCACACGTGCCGACTCGAAATCACCCGCCTGCGCATACAGGCACGAACGCGTGAGAATGGCGGGCACGCAGTGCGGATCGAGATCGAGTGCGTGCTCGGCGGACTCGAGGGCGGCGGAGGCGTTGTCACGTGCAAGCTCCACCTGCGCCAGGAGTACGAGCGGAATCGGTTCTTCCGGATACAGCGTGGAAAGATCGGCCGCTTCGCGTGCCGCGCGATCGAGCTGGCCGGCGGCGGCGTAGCGGCGAATCGAGAGCTCCACCACACGCCCCACGGTGGCGTCCTGCTTGAGCAGCGGCTCCAGGTGTTTGGCTGCGTCATCCAGACGGCCGAGCCGGTAGTACGCGAGGGCCAGGTAGAACTGCGCGTCGGCGGACGCTGTTTTCCCCCGCACGAGCGTCGAGAGCGACACAATCGCGGTGGCGTAGTCCTGATCCACAAAAAGCGACCGGAGTCCCGAGACGAGCATGGTGTCCGCGGGGGACGGCGACGTGGCCGATGCGCGCGCTGTCGCACGCGCCAGCCCACGCTCGTTGTCGACGGCCGGGTTGGCGTAGCACTCGATCAAGCGGAGCCACGCGTCGTGGCGCGTGGAATCGGCCGCGACCGCGCGCTCGAAGAGGAGCGTCGCGTCGCGCACGTGCCACACCTGGAGATACCCTTCGCCCAACTGGAAGAGATCCTCCGCGCTCGCATTCTTGAGCCTGTCGAGATCGATGGTGGCGGGCGCTTTGCCGACCAGGCGCGCGAGCCGCTCGTGCATGTGCTCGGGCTCGCGGTTACGGCCCAGGGTGCGGATCAGGATCACGCTCGCGACGAGAAGAAACACCAGGAGGACAGCGTAGCGAATCGTTCTCAATGGGCGCTGCCTCCCCGCTCCACGGCGGCCAACACGTCGGAGAGCCGCACCGATTCGGGACCGAGCCCCTCACGGTGGCAACGCAGCACCAGGGCGAGCGCGGCGCGGTTGTAGGGAGTGGGAACGCCGTGCTGCTCTCCCAGGGCGATCACGGGACCGTGGATGTATTCGGCTTCCATGCTGCGACGTTTGAGGTAGAGGTCCTGCCAGACCGAATTGCGCACTTTCATTCCGTGATCGGTGCGGCGCGCATGCGGGCGCTGGAGGTCCTCGATCATCTCGTCCAGCGAGGGATCACGTCCGTCGCACGAGCGGGCGCGAATCTTCGCCTTCTTGAAAACGCCGCGCGTCTCCTCGATGATGGCGGCCTTGAGCGCATGAAATTCGTTGGTGTCGTGATCACGCGCGTCGATCACGGCGTGAAACACGCTCTGCACGTTCACGGCCACCTTGAGCCAGCGATCGGACATGAGATCCCGGGTCACGATGGCGTCGAAGCCGGCGGCGGTGATGACCCCGGCGAAGGCGCGCGCGAACGCGTCCGTGCCCCGCGGAAACTTGCCCACGACCATGCGGCCAGCGTTTTGAAAGGAAACGTGGCCCGGCTGCACCATCGAACACGTGGTGCGAATAACGGCACCGTACACGCGCGGGAAACGAGCGGCTGCGGCCGGCTCGGCGCCCACGCCGTTCTGCACGCATATGACCGGAACGTCGGCGGACACGGCGGCGGCGAGCACGTCCATGGCGGCGGGAATGTCCTGCGATTTGACGCCAAGCACGACACACTCGGTGGTGCCGGCACGGTCGGCGCTGAGCGCCGTGCAGGCAGAAGGATGAGCGTGGTATTCCCCGGTGGTGGACTTGATGCGAAGGCCGTCCGCGGTCACGGCGTCAACATGGGCCTGGCGCCCGATCAGGCACACGTCGTGATGATGAAGCGAGAGCAACCCGCCCAGCACACTGCCCACCGCACCGGCCCCGTACACGAGAAACTGCATGACTGCTCCTCACGGGCGCGTGCGACCGTCACGCCATGACTGCGACTCCGCCTTTGGCCTTCCACGCGTCGAATCCGCCCACCACGTTGGTCACCTTGTAACCCATGTGGTCGAGCAGTCCGGCGGCGTAACGCGAACGCGACCCCGACGAACAGAACACCACGACCGGCTGCGAACGCGGCACTTCATCGATGCGCTCGAGCAGCCGCGTGTGCGCAATGTTGTGCACACCTTCCATGCGCCCGCTCTCGGTGAGCTCAGCGCTGCGGCGCACATCCAAGAGGAACGCGCCGGCGGCGACGCTCTTCTCGATCTCGTCGGTCTCGATCTGGGCCAAGGACGCCGTCTTTCCCTTCGCGGCGTACTCCCGGAAAACGTCGGGCGTGATGTAGCCCTTCACTTCGTCGAGACCCACGTGGATGAGATCGGTGATCGCTTCGCGCAGACGCGATTCTTCGACGAGCAGCACGATCTGCGTCTTCTCCTTCACGTAGCACCCGGCGACGGTGTTGAACTGCGAGTTGAGCGGCGTGAACAGCGCTCCGGGCAGGTGCGCGTGACGATACTCATCCCAGGTGCGCGTGTCGAGCACGGCGACACCGGATCCGCTCAGGTCGCCAAACTTGTTGGCAGGCAGTAGACGCGGCTCAGGTCCGTCACCGAGCAGCGCGGGACCGTCGCGGTTGTCGCGCTTCATGCGCGCGAAATAGAGCGGCGGCTCGGGTTGTCCTTCCAGGATGTAAGCGGTGAATGCAGCGGGATCCGTCGCGGCGGCGATGGAGCGATTGGCGGAGAGCTCGTAACCCACCGTCGACATGGGAACCGCACCCAGCGACTTCCCGCACGCGCTGCCCGCGCCGTGACCGGGCCAGAGCTGGATGGCCGGATTGAGCGCGCGGAACGCATGGATGGATTCGTACAGGGCGCGCGCGCCGGGCTCCATCGATCCGGACTGGCCGGCCGCGGTCTCGAGCAGATCGGGACGACCCACATCGCCCACGAAAACGAAATCGCCCGAAATCAATCCCACGGGAATGGCTGCGCCCGCGGGAGTATCCGAGACGAGATAACACATGTGCTCGGGCGTATGACCGGGCGTGTGCCACGCGTCGAATCGAATGCGGCCGATCATGAAGTGATCGCCGTTGTGCAGCACGCGATGTGGGTACGCGCTGCCCGTGAGCCAGTTGGACTGCCAGTCGGGCCCGCCGTCACCGGAGACGTAAACGAGCACACCGCGCTCGGCCATTTCGCGCGCACCGGAGAGAAAGTCGGCGTGAATGTGGGTCTCGGCGGCGGCGACAAGGTTGAGTCCCTCCGCCTTCGCAATGGCGAAGTACTGGTCCACGTCGCGCATGGGGTCGACGATGATGGCTTCGCGCGTCGCCTGGCAGCCGATCAGGTAGGCATACTGCGCCAGCTTGCGGTCATTGATCTGTCGAAAGAACACGTCGCCACCTCGCTCCCATCCCGGTCGCATCCAATGTGTCGCAACCGGAGGCCAAAGTCATCGCCTTTTTGGACCATCCGAGGCGACGAAGAAGGCGATCCAGCCCGGCGCATTCTCGGCCTGCTCCACCTTGCGGAAGATGCTGTTGCCAAAGCCGCTGCGGCGGTCGATTCCCTCCCAGTAGATCTCGGCATGGCGGAAGCCCGCCTCGAGGAGAATCTCCCGGATCTCAGGCAGGGTCCACAGGCGCCAATTATACGTGAACGCGCGCCGGATTCCGCCCCGGTCGTTGAACTTGAAATGGATGTGGAAGCGGGCGAAGTTCTCGACCGGGTCGTAATGGTCGAGCTGCCAGAGATACGTGAACCCGCTGTAGCGCGTCCGCTCGGTGAGCGGCTTCTGTGATTCCCAACCACCGAAGACATCGCCGATGAAAAGCCCGCCCGGCGCCAGTGACGCGCGCGCCGCCTCGAAATAGGCGCGCAGCTCGTCGCGCGTGCGGAAGATGAAATACGAGAAATTGAGCGCGACGATGAGGTCCACCCTGGGACGGGTGACATCCAGCACGTTTTCGCGCAGGAGTGTCACGCGCGAGCGCTGCTCGTCGGAGAGACGCGAGAGGTTGTGCTTCCTGCCCCACGCCAGGGTCGGCGCGTCGAGGTCCACGCCGAGCGCGGTGTTTGTGCGCCGGCGCTCCACCCATTCCGACGCCAGGAGCGCCGTGCCGCAGAAATCCTCTTTCAGGGACGCGGGCGCAATACCGTTTCGCTGCCGGTAGACACGGTCAAAAAAGCCGAAGTGGACGTCCGGGCTCTGTACCGCTTCCTGGTAGAGCCAGTGGCGGTCGCGCGACTTCGGTCCGCGCACGGGGCCTTTGCGACGGCGCGAAGTCTTCTTGCGGATGCGGCGCACCCGCGGCATGGGGTGGTTGGACATGCGGGGATTCCTCTCCCAAAAAAGCAAGGAGACCCGCGGCAACGGCAGGTCTCCGAATGCGATGGTAGCCCCTAGGGGAATCGAACCCCTGTTTTATGGCTGAGAACCATACGTCCTAACCGCTAGACGAAGGGGCCAAACAGGCCGCTCACAATAGACTGCACGCGCTTCACTGTCAAGATGGGGCTCCCCTCCCGACGTTCCGTTGGTCGTCCGATTGACAGCGGATACAAGGAATGCTAATTTGGGCAATCAGGTCTTTTTATTCCACGAGGGTTTCCCCATGATCCATTCCAGCGCATGCGAATATGCGATTCGCGCGATGACATACGTCGCGGGTTTCGAACCGGGCACCCGGCTGCTCGCGCGCGATATCTCCGCGCACGAAAAGATTCCGGGTCCGTTTCTCGGGAAGATCTTCCAGACACTGGTGCGCGCCGGCCTGCTCAAATCGAGCAAGGGACCCGGGGGCGGCTTCTCGCTGGCCAAAGATCCCGCGACAATCACGCTCTACGACATCTATCGCGCCATCGACGGCACCACGTATCTCGATGCGTGCGCCGTCGGCCTTGCGCGCTGCTCGGACGAAGTTCCCTGCCCGCTCCACGAGCGCTGGAAACCGATCCGCGAGCGCATTCGCACCTATCTCGAAGCCACGTCCCTGGCCGATATGGCATCGGCCACGCGCAAGAAGCGCGCGTTGCTCGGCGAATCGGCCCGATGAACCTGGTCTCGCGCGGCACTCTCTTCGCTCTCCTCGTTTTCGCTTCCGTCGCGGGAATGGCACGCGCGCAGGTGGCGCTGCCTCCCAATGAGAAAGCGACGCGCGGCAAGAGCGTTCCCGACGTCACCCTGATCGGCGAAGACAGCACGTCGTTCGCGCTCAGCACCCTGGCGGGAAAGCCGGTGCTGATCAATCCCGTGTTTACCACCTGCCAGCAGACCTGCCCCATGATCACGCAGAACCTGCACGGCGCGCTCGCCTCCATCGGCGAACCGGGCGTGGGCTACCAGGTGCTCACCATTTCGTTCGATCCGGCCGATGGCCCCGCAGAGCTGCGCGCGTACCGCAAGAAGCTCGACCTTCCGCCGGGATGGAAGCTCGCCGTCGCCACGCCCGAAAACTTGAAGGCACTGCTCGACGCGATTGATTTCAACTACGAGGCCCTGCCGCAGGGAGGCTTTGTCCACGCCAACGTGGTGACTGTCCTCTCGCCCACCCTGACGGTGTCGTCTTACCTGCACGGCGTGACGTACGACCCGGAACAGATTCGCAATGCGATGTGGCACGCGGCGCGCGAGTCATCGCTCATCCGGCACTATCGTGGGTATGTCGCCCTGGCCGCGCTGCTGGCGCTGACCACGACGATCATCGTGCTGTTCAGCATGCGCAAAAAACCGGCGGCGGCGTAGACTTTCAGGTTGGAAAGCAAAGCGCCCGGGCGATGAATTCGCTCCGGGCGCTTTTCTGTTCAGGCTGGTTGGGGGGGGAGGATTCGAACCCCCGCAAACTGATCCAGAGTCAGTTGTCCTGCCACTAGACGACCCCCCAGCCGGGGTATGTCACCAAATTGGGTTCAAAGAGTGCTATAACTTAGCAGCAAGGGAGAATCGATTCAAGCACCTCGTCGTCCGTATGATCCGCCGCTTCGCTTCCGCTTTTCTGCGCCGCAACCCGCGCCCTGATACGCGCGCGATAGCGCGCGCCGATAGTCCACGTCCGCGGGCCTCCGAGCAGATTCGGGCGCACTATGAAGCGTTCGAGTTCATCGAAAAACTGGCGCGAGCGCTCCACCGTTACGGATACGCATCGCCCGCCATTGAAGATGCGCTCACGGCCGTGTGCAGGCGTTTGCACATTCACGGCGAGTTCTTTGCCACACCGACGGCGATCTTTGCCACGCTCGACGCTCCCGGACACAACGACACGTTTCTCATTCGCGTCGAGCCGGGCAATGTGAACCTCGACAAACTTGCACGCCTCGACAGGCTCGCGCACGATGTGGCGGGGGGCGTGGTCGCGGTGCCCGACGCGTCGAAGCTGATCGATGAGATTCGCGCCACGCCTCCGCGCTATCGCGGGAAAACCACAGTGGTGGCGGCGGTGGTTGCATCCGCGTGCTCGGCGCGCTTTTTCGGCGGCGGCTGGCGCGAAGTGGTGACGTGCGGTGTGATCGGTTGCATCTCCGGCCTGCTCTCGCTGGTGGCGCGTCGCGACCGCCGCTTCCAGGTGTACGAGCCGACGTCGGCCTTCCTGGCGGGCACGATTGCCTGTGTGGCGGCGGTGTACCTGGCACCCGTCTCGCTCTTCATTGCGACGTGCGCCGGGCTCATCATTCTGCTGCCCGGCCTCACCGTAACGACAGCGATCAGCGAGCTCGCCACGCAACATCTCGCCAGCGGCACGGCGCGCATGATGTCCGCGCTCACCATTTTTCTGACCATCGGTTTCGGGCTCGCGGTGGGACTCAAGCTCGGCATGGTGACGATGCATCCGAACATCGAGGCCACGTCAGTTCCACTGCCAACATGGACGCTATTCGCTGCGCTGATCCTGGCGCCGCTCGGATTCATGGCGCGTTTCCAGGCCAACCCGCGCGACGCGGTACCGATTGTCTTGATCTGCGCGCTGGCTTTTGGCGCATCGCGTGTCGGCGCGGAGTGGATGGGTATCGCGAACGGCGCCTTTGCAGGAGCGCTGGTGGTGGGTATCGCGAGCGGCCTCTATTCGCGCTGGAAGGGGCAGACCGCGCTGGTCACATCGACTGTCGGCATCATCATGCTGGTCCCGGGGAGCGTGGGATTTCGCAGCATCACGAAGATCATCGCGCACGATCCGGTGGCGGGCATCCAGACCGCGCTCACCATGGTGGTCACCGCGGTGGCGATCGTCACCGGGCTTCTGCTGGCGCGCGCGATCATACCGCGGCGCGCGTGGCGCTAACGCGTCATTGCCTCCAACGCAGCTGCGTCACGGAGTCGGCTCCGGCTCCGTCCACGCCTGCGCCTGCGCGACAATCTCGTCGTAAGACTTCTTGAAGATGCGCTGCGCGGCCGCGTTGGCATCCTTCTCTTCCGGCAGCGCGAGCACGAATGCCGCCACCGACGGCATGCCGTTGGCTTGCACAAGCTGGTTCACCATCAGGTAGGCGTTGTACATCGCACGCCGTGTCGGAATGCGATCGTTCTCCTTCTCCAGCACCTTGTTGATTTCACCCACGTCCATGCGCAGGGGCTGCGTCCCGTATTCCTTGCGCTGGCCGCGAAACACATCCCGCTCTCCGCCGAGATACGTCGCCATTCCCCACACCACCCACTGCGGCGCTTTGCCCTCTGTGAGGTGACCGAGCGCCCAGCGGCAGTATTCGCGGCGCGCCGCCACCGGCAGGAGGCCGCGCATGTAGAGAGTCATCGGCGTCTGCATGCTGACGGTGTCACCCTTGACCGATGCATAGTTCCACCAGTCCTTGCCGGTGGCTTTCTGGAAGACCTCGAGGTTGGGCGCGGTGAGCACCACGAGTTTTTCCGTCGGAAGCTTGCCAAAGGTTTTCTTCACCTGGTCCGCCATCATGTCCATCTGCTTCAGGACGGCCATGGCCTGCAGCACGTAGATCTTGCGGCTGGAATACCAGACTTCGAAGCGATCGTTGGCGACGACGCCGCCCTTCTTGTCCCAGTACTCGTCGCGTGTGACGCGGTGCGTGATCTTCATCGAACGCAGGCTGTCGAGCTCGGTCTGGTTGAGCGCGCGATCCACCTCGGGCGGCTTCTCGTAGTTGAATTTCTCCGCCTGCTGCGGTTGCCCCTTGTTCTTGTCGCCGCACGAGGAAACCGCCGCGATAGCGGCGGTCAGTGCGAGAGCCACCCAGACTCGTTGTTTAACCGTCGTGATCACGCTTTCTTCCTCTCGGTTTGGGATTGCATAAGAGCGCGCGCTTCTCGTCCGGCACTCTCGATCTGATGTGTGGATTCCTCGCGCAAACGCGCGGCGAGGTTCTTCTGTCCAGCCCGCGTTTCACTCAGCCATTCGCGCGCAAATTTTCCCGTTTCGATGTCGTCCAGGATGGATGCGAGGGCGCGCCGGGTTTCATCCGTGACGAGCCGCGATCCGCTGGCGAAGCTTCCCCACGCGGCGGTGCCGCTGATGTGCGTGCGCATGTAATGGAGTCCGCCCTCGTACATCAGGTCGGCGATGATCTTGAGCTCCTGCAGGCACTCGATGTACGCCACCTCGGGCGCGTATCCGCGTGCGACAAGCGTTTCGAACGCGGCCTTCACCAGTTCCGGCACACCGCCGCACAACACTGCCTGCTCGCCGAAGAGATCGGTGACGGCTTCTTCGCGAAAACTGGTCGCGATCGCACCCGCGCGGAGTGATCCGATCCGCGACGCGTAGGAGAGTGCTTTCTGCTGCGCATGCCCGGAAGCATCGAGCGCGACGCCGAGCATGCAAGGCACGCCGCGGCCGTCGACAAACTCACTGCGCACAAAATGTCCCTGGGCTTTGGGCGCGACGAGCAGCACATCGTGCCCCTCGGGCAGGCGGATGGCGTTAAACGCCACCGTGAAGCCGTGCGCGAAGACGAGCGCGGCGCCGGCGCGCAACGACGGCGCGATCTCGCGCGCAAAGATATCGGCCTGGATTTCGTCGGGAAGAAGGACGGCAACCACGTCGGCTGCGGCCGTCGCCGCGGAAAGCTCCATCACCTGGAAGCCCGCGCGTCGCGCCGGATCGGCCGCCGCACCGCTCGAGCGCGCGCCCACCACCACGCGCGTTCCCGAATCGCGCAAATTCTGCGCGTGGGCGTGGCCCTGGTTGCCGTAGCCCAGCACCGCGACGGTGGCATCTTCCAGGTGATCTTCGGCCAGGTCCGCCGCGGTAAAAACCTTCATGGGCTGGAGTTTACACGAAGCGCAGGTGGGTTGACAGGGCTCCGACCGACCACCCGATTCCAGGCTTCGATCTCCAAATCGGCGCTTGTGGCGAGGGGAGCGTCGTTCTATAGTGACCTATATAGTAGGTCATATAACATATTATTGAGGTCATATGATTGAAGCCATACTTGGATCCACCGGCAGCGAAAAAGTTCTGATGTTCTTGCTGGCGCGCGACGAAGGGTATGCGCGCGAGATCGCGCGTTTTTTCGGGACCGATCTTGCGCCGATACAGAAGCAACTCGAAAAGCTCGAAAACGGTGGCGTGCTGGTGAGCCGGTCCGTCGGCAGAACACGTGTGTTCTCGTTCAACCCTCGCTACCCGATGGCGGCGGAACTTCGGGCATTGCTGGAAAAAACGCTCCAATTCTATCCGGATGACGTGCAAAAACGCCTGCTGATGAATCGCCGGCGTCCAAGACGCCCCGGAAAGCCGCTTTGAAACGCATCGCGAAAATGTCCGTTGGAGAGCTGGCGGCCTATGTCTGCAGCCACCTGAGAAAACACCAGATCGACGTGGTGCTGACCGGCGGGTCGTGTGTGGCTATCTACAGCCAGGGTGTCTATGTGTCGCGGGATCTCGACTTCATTGACACACGTTTTGCGAGAGCCAGCGAGATTCGTGATGCCATGCGCGAGATCGGCTTCGTGCCCGAGAACCGATACTACAAGCATACCGATACGGACCTGGTCATCGAATTTCCAAAAGGGCCGTTGTCACTCGGCAACGAACCTGCGGGGCCCGTGCATGAGATGAAGTTTTCGACGGGGATTCTGCGAATCCTATCGCCGACCGACTGCGTGAAGGATCGCCTCGCTGCCTATTATCACTGGAAGGACCTCCAGAGCCTGGAACAGGCCGTTCTTGTGGCACAGGCACGCGATATTGATCTCGTCGAAATCAAGAGGTGGTCCCGCACAGAGGGAATGGAGGACGCGTTTATTGCGGTTGCAGGCCGATTCGCGTAGAGACTTCCTCGGCGCCGTTTCTCTACCGATAGTCTTCGCGGCACGGGTAGAAAACATCGAGAAGGAGGGTGTCGGTTATTGCACGGCCCGAATGCCGGACGCCTCCGGGAATGACCACCACCATGCCAGGTTCCAACATCAGCGGCTTCCCGGCCACGGTGAGTTCAAATTTGCCTGCGATCGCGTTCACCACCTGCTCGTGCGGATGATCGTGCTCGGGCATCGAATATCCCGCCTCGATCCGCCAGTGGGCGACCGTCATGTTCTCCGCGTGGACGAATCGCGCGTGATAGCCCGGGACCACTTCGCGCGGCGCGACTTCATCGAGATGAATCAACTGCAAGGTGACCTCCTATATCGGGCGAGGACCCGGTGCCGATCGTCTCGGCACCGGGTCTGTCGCAACTCTCAACGGGACGGGGACTACTTCAGCAAGATCATCTTGCGTTGGTAGCGGGATCCAGCCGCGTCGAGGACATAGAAGTATACACCGGTGGCAACTCCCGCCCCGCTGTCGTCTCTGCCATTCCATTCCGCCGTCGAGGCACCGGCGGCGCGCTGTTCATCGATCAACTTCCGGACCAGGCGCCCGTGCACATCGAAGATGGAGAGTTGCACTCTCATTGCCGAGGGCAGCTCGAAGCGGATGGTTGTCTCCGGATTGAACGGATTGGGTGAGTTCTGGTGCAGCACCACCTGGCCCGGCACCGGCGTGCCGATCGTCGTCTCCAACGAAGTGGAAACATTGGAAGCTCCCGCCAGGTCGTCCACGAACCGGAGCGCCGTGGCGGAACCGTGCAGTCTCCCGGCTCGGGCACGGAAGCGAACGGCAATCAGGTCACCGTCGCCGGGAAGGGCCGCGCCGTTGTTGGCATATCCGCCAATACGAACCCGGCCCGGCTCGAGGACGCGCGATTGCAGCGCCGCGAACTTGTCGTTGCCGGGTGCTTCGACGCGCAGGAATTTCAATTCCTTCGGGTAGGTGAGCTCCAATCCCAGTGAATTGATGGAATTGATGGCGCTCGAGCTCAGTACGACCACCACATCCTGGTTTTCCACGATGGAACGCACCTCGAGTCGGGGCGCAGCCACCGTCGACGTATGGACATCGCCGTTGCAGAAACTGCACGAATGATCCGTCAACTGGCGATAGATACAACACGCATCGCCAGGCGTCGGCGTCTCGCTGCAGTTGACGTCGGCCCGCATGTCCGCGCCCAGACGGCCACACCCTCCCGGGGACGAAATGGGCCAGTAGAGATAGGATTCCATCGCGCACTGCGCGTCCTCGAGCGTCAGATTGCCATCGTTATCGACATCTCCGCTGGGCGGGTAGCGGCATTCGAGATATACATTCGCCAGCCGCGTCGAAGCAAAGTCACCCAGCGCATCGGCCAGCCCCAGCTCAGCCGGACTCGTCCACTGGCAGCAATCGGTTTCGAACGTGAGTTTCGCAAATGATCCCGCCACTCCGGCCGGGATCAATCCTCCGGACGCCGAGAGGCTCAACACGTTGCCGTTGAGCTCCTGGTTGAATGTCGTCCAATTTTGCGTGAGATCACCGCGCTCGACGGAAATGAAATGCAGGGATGGACTCATGACAATGTCCACACTGGCATTGTCGGTGGTGATCGCGGCGTTCAAGTTAAGCGCGACAGTCATGCGATGCGGCACGCCGGCGCCGCAACTATCCTGGGTTGCCGCGAAGTTCAGGAGCCCGGTGGCTCCACAGGAGGCGCAGGAGTTGTCGGAAGAGATACCCAGCGGAGTACTTGCCGCAGTGATCTCCGCAAACGAGCAGTCAGTCACGAGCAATTTCCCGGTGGCGGGCGGGGCCTCCGCCTTGAACTGACAGCAACCGGTCGTGTTTCCCGCCGACATGTACGTAATGGTCATCACCGGAAGCGGCGGGTCCATACACATGCCGAAGCCGATCGAAACATCGGTCGGTGAACTGCCGATCGTCACGTACGGCGACGAATCGTACATCCACGTCGCGTTGAAACACGATGGCTTGGGCGCGGCGAAACGAACGCCCGTGTACGTGGCAGGCCCGTCGACAAAGACGTAAATATTCTTCAGGCCGGGGCCGTTGTCGGCGAGTGTGCACGACGTGCCCGATGCATCCGAAAACATGGCGATGGAGGGACCGCTGGACACGTCGCCCGGATGGAATGTCCATCGGGGACCTGTCGTGGAGTTGCCATCGACATCATGGGCGACGATCACCCAGTAGTAATCTTTCGGTTGCAGATCGTACATCGTGAAGGAATTCCGGGGCCAATGAGCTGCGATCTGCGGCGGAGTCGGACTGGTTCCGAAGCACACCGTGTACGTGAGCGGCAGGCCTTCAGGATCGCTCGCTGACCACTGCAGCATGACCGTCGAGCCTTGACCGGTCGCGTGATCGGCCGGATCTGGATTCGCCGGCGCCGTCGGCGGCAGATTGGAAGTGGGCGTCGTGAACGTCCACCAGGGCCCCACCGTGGTGCTGTTGTCGCTATCGATCGCGGTCACGCGCCAGTAATACTGCGTCCCGATCTCGAGCGGATCTTCCACCTGCAGCGAATCGTTCTGCGACTCGTAGTCTTGACCCGAGCTCTGCGACGTTCCCAACCG